>NZ_JBSFGJ010000425.1:0-8094 GCF_053596515.1 Nonomuraea sp. NPDC001684 | reverse complement strand
GTAGCCGCAGCCACCATGCGAAGTGGATGGGGCGCTGCGGCAGATCACGGCGGAGCTGGGCGCCCCCTACCCTCGCGGACACCCCTTCCACGCCCCATCCGGGGCGGCCGTCAACGGCCCGTCCCCAGGCGCTCACGGTCACCGTCGCAAGGGTCACCGCCACGGCGGTCACGCTCGCCTAATGACGTAATCACTACAAATAAGGAAAGACCAGGAATGTGAAAAGCATTCAACTTTGGCCTAAACGTAAGGATTTCCTCGATGGAGCATTAGTCAGGTGGTGCGTTTCCGCAGGTCAAAGTAGTTGCTGTTGAAACGCCAGGGAGGACCGGTAGACTGAATAAACGACGAAAGGCCCCAGCATTGCGGGCTGGGGCCTTAGTCGTAAGGCCGGACCTCCAAGAGAGACCCACGCGCTTAGTACACGCTAAATGGTTGCACGTTTAGAGTACGCGGCGCGCTGGCTCATGCGCAACACGGATAGCCCGTGACCTGCGCTTCTTGGAGTCCGGCCAGTAAGGTTCCCCCTACTGGTTAGGAGTTCAGGTGTTCGATAGAACGCCGTCCGGTCCACCCTCGGACCTGCCCGCCGCCCCCACGTACGTCATCGCCGTGATCCCGCTCACGGCCCTGCAGAACGTCACCACTCCCGCGTCACCACCCCCCGACGAGGGGTTCCGCATCTCGCCGCAGGCCCTTCGCACCCTCGCGAAGTGCGCCTTCGGCATCGTGGCACTCTGGGCCGCCGTCGAGATCGTCAAGCTGGGGGTTGACCCCACGGTCCTTGGCCCCATCCTGAAGGTCATCAAGCTCTGACCCGAGGAACCTGCATCGTCTAGCGCTGACGGCCCCCCACCCAGGGCGGCCGTCAGCGGCACGTCACGCCAATCCGGCACTCTGCTCGGTCTGGGCCAGGAAGTCGTTCAGGCTGATGGCCTCGACGGCGGGCCCGTACGGCGGGTGGCCGAGCTGGTCGCGCACCGCGCGGCGGCCGAGCCAACCCAGATACCAGCGGGCCACGAGGGGCCCCAGGATGCCGTGTTCGTTGTCGAGGAACACCGTGGCGCCGCCCCGCCCGCTTACCGCGAACTCGACGCCCCAGTGCGGCGTCAGCCGCACCTCGCCGTACTGGTCGGTGGACACGTCCAGGGTGCACCGCGCCCACCATGCCCGGTCCGGGCTCCAGTGCCCGCCGAACGACCAGGCGACGACACTGATCAGGTGCTGGTCGGGGTCGGGCTCGGACCACAAGTTGATGTTGCCGTCCCGCCGGGCCAGCAGGCTTTGCACGCCCGCGTGCAGCCGCCGGCCGACGCCTCCGGCGCGGTCGGCCAGGAGCTCAACGACGGCGCCCGGGTCGAGTTCCCAGCGTTCCGGTTCGAGCTGGTACCAGACGTCGTTGAGGTCCACCGTGCCGCCGTCCGCGACGTCGTGCAGGAGCGGCCACGCCTGGCGGCGGTCGGCTTCCCGGCGGGCGGCTTCGGCTGCTTCCTGGTCGAGCTGGGCGCGTTCCTCGGTGGTGACCGGCTGGCCGAGGAGGTTCCGCTCCCAGGCAGGCAAGGGGTCGGGGTCGGGGGTGTCGCTCATCGTGGGCCTCCAGGTGGCGGGGGCGGCTGTTCCGCCCCTCTCACCCTCTACTGATGGACGAACCGGCCGTCCCTCCCCCGACCTGCACGGTCTACGTGCGGATGCCGAGTTCGTGTTCCAGCTCGGCGATCCGCGCGTCCCGCTCGGCGAGACGCCGCTCACGCTCGGCCAGGCGCTGCCGGATCTCGTGGTCGGTCGCGGGCAGCCGGCCGGTGACCAGCACGCCCAGCCAGACGAGCGGCCACACCGCGCCGACCACGAAACCGAACATGCGGGCCATGAACCCGTCGAACCGGTCGCCTTGGTCGACCAGGTCGCTGTTGCGGATATAGGTGGCCGTCTTCCTCGCGGTGATGGCCATGGCCGCGAGGTAGCCGAGGGGGATCAGCCAGTCGCTCACTTGTCGTCGGCCGCCTTCTGCCCGGCCTGCCACGTGGCCCTGTCCACGCTGCCTGTGACTAGCAGCCCGGCCTTGGCCTGAAGCTTCTTGGTCGCGGCCGTGGAGTCCGCGCCGTAGAGGCCGTCCACGTCGACGTCGTAGCCGAGCTCATCGAGGAGGCCCTGCCACGCCTCGACGTCGGCGCCCTTCATGTACGGCTTGCCCTTGACGTAGACGAGCGTCCGCGACCAGGCGGCGGGCTTGACGGGCTTGCCGTCGACCTCGGCCTTGACGAGGGCGAGGAACTTGTCCCACGGGAAGCCGTTGCCGGGGTCGGTGTGCGAGCCGGTGCCCGGGTAGGCGCGGGTGACGTCGACGTGGGCGCAGAATCCCTTCTGGCCGGCGCGCACCTGGGCGGGGGTGAGGTGCCGGACGGGGATGTCGTACTTCTTGACCCACGCCGCGGCGACCTTGGCGGCCTGCTTCATGGTGCCGAGGCTGGCGGCGTCGAGCCAGTCGGCGCGCTTCTGCCGGGCGTAGCCGGCCATCTCGATGTGGAGGCCGTCCGCGTTGGCGTTCGGCGCGGCCCACGCGGTGTCGTCGTCGTCCACGCACCGCACCGCCGAGTTGGGGTCGACGCACACGTGCGCGCTCGTCTTGGGGCTGCTGGTGGCGAACCAGCGGGCGACGTTCTCGGCGGTCTCGGGCTTCTCCGGGGCCTCCATGGAGTGCATGACGATCAGCCGGATAGGACGGCGTACGCGGCCCTGATGGTAGTAGCGGGCCTGGATCTTCTGCATCGCTCCCCCGTTGCGCGGGTCGGTGGGTTGGTCGCCGGGGAGGATGCCGGGTTGAGGCCTTAACGTCGCGTCGGGCTGGTCGTGCGCTCGCAGCTACGACGCACGAGCAGAAGTCGAGCGCTCTTGCAGGGCGCACCGTACGATTGCTGCATGGGGGGACGAGCACGGCGCCGGCACGGGAACGGCTCGCGCCGTCCTAGCCGTACTGCTGTGCTGCTCTCTGGTGGCACCATGCTGTGCAGCATCGCATCCAACTTCGGCGAGATGCCCGAGCTGCACCAGATCGTGTTCGGGGTGTTGGCTGTCGCTGGCGCCGTCGCAGCGATTTGCGACGGCCGTGGCGGATTCCCTCAAAAAAAACGATCTTTCCATCTCGCCGATGAGGTCTCCACCGCCGCGTACCGCTAGCAGCAGTCGGCTTCTCACCTCCTAGTGGAGATAGGCCAAGAGGGCGCCGCCTGATCGGCAGGCGCCCCTTGTGCGCTGGTTTAGTAGGGCCGATTGGCGAGTTCGGCCTTGGAGGTGAGGCGGGCGTGCCCGATCACGGTGAGGCCGCGCTGTCCGGCTTCGGCCTCCAGCTCGGCCAGGCCCTTGTCGGTGTAGACGTGGCCGAACACCTCAAACGCCTTGGTGGCCGGGTCCTGGACGATAAACGACCTGCTTGCCCTTGCTCATTGGGCGGTCTCCTTGGATGGGGCCCGCCCGGGTAGGGCGGGCGGGCGAGGTTAGCAAAGGTTGCTGGAGCCGCCACGGGTGTAGAGGGCCATGGCCTGGTCGAGCGCGGTTTTCTGGTCGGGGGTCAAGACGCCGTTGTCGTCGCCGTGCAGGTCCCACAGGATCGCGGCGGCGGTGCCGAGCGCGGTGAGGTCGAGCATGGGCGACCCAGGCATGCCATGCTCGTCGACGTCGGCGAGGAGCTGGGCGGCGTCGTTGACGACGTGGGTTTCGTAGTCGGTGAGGACGCTGCGCCGGTCGCCGTAGGTGCCGTACAGGTCGATGGCGGCGCGGCCGAGGGCGCGCATCCAGGACGGGGATCGGTAGGCGATGAACGGCGGGCTGGGCTCGGACTCTTCCTCACCCCAGGTGTCGGCGAGGGCGTTGGCGAGGAACGTGGGCACGTCGTGGTTGTCGTCGGCGAGCGCGTCGAGCAGGTCGCCTAGGAGCTGCTCGGCGGCCTGGGCGCGGCCGTACGGGGTGAGGAGGCTGGAGACGGGGCGGCCGGTCTGGCGGGCGTAGGCGCGGAGCATGGCGCGGCCGATCCGGACGGGCTCGTCGCCGGCCTCGGTGGTGTGCTCGGTGGTCATGGGGTTCGTCCTTCGGGGTGGGCCCGCCCCCGGTCGGGGCGGGCGCAGGGGCTACTTGTGGTCGCGGTTGAGGAGGGCCTGGCCGAGGGCGTTGCGCTCCTCGGCGGCCTGGCGGGCGGGGTCCCACGCGGGGACGTCGATGGTGATGACGGTGCGGCAGTCGAGGCACACGTACAGGGCGTCGAGGTCGGTACCGGCGGGGAGGCTGGCCAGGCCGGGTTCGTTGGGCAGGTACTCGAAGCCGGAGCCGTGCGGGTCGTTGTTGCAGGGGGCGGCGCACCGCAGCCAGTCGTAGCGGTCGATCACGGGCGTCGGGTAGCTGGTGCGCTCGTTCCAGGCGGCAACACGGCGGGGGGTGACGATGTCAGTCACGGGTTCTCCAGGAGGGTGGCGGCCCGCCCACGGGCGGGCCGGGCGGGTCAGCGGTCGAGGTGGCTGTCGATGTCGGGCTCCCACGCCTCCGTGGGGTCGGCGGTGAAGTCCCTGCACTTGGGGCAGGTGTTGCAGTTCGTGCAGGCGGTGACGGTGCCGCACTGGGCGCACTCCTGCTCGGTGTGCGCGGTGTCGGCTCGGCAGGCCGCGCAGTGTTCGAGGTCCTCGGCGTCGTCTTGCAGGGTCGGCTCGGCGGTGGTGGTCAAGAGGTGGTGCCTTTCCGGGCGTGATGGTCGAGGAGTAGCGGCCCGCCCTCGCGCGGGGCGGGCCGGGGCTGGTCAGCGGGTGAGTGCGGCCAGGAACTCGGTGAGGATGGGCACGGCGGTGATCGCGTCGCGCCGGGGGCCGCTCTCGATGGCGGGCCTGTCGGAGAAGACGGGGGCGGTAGCGGTCTCCACGACGGTGGCGGGGGCGGGCGGCTCGATTTCCTGGGAGGAGCGGCAGTAGAGGTAGGGGTCGCAGTCCTCACCGGCTTCCGCGCCGCACATCTCGCAGGGCATGAGGTCGGGGTAGGCGTCGGCGTACTCCTCGGCCGCCTTGGTGAGGATGCGGGCGAAGTTGGGGTGCTCGTAGCCGCCCTGGTAGATGGGGGCGGTCAGCCAGCCGTGCAGGGCCTTGATGGACACCATGGGGGCCAGGTGGGCGGGGAAGCCCGCGACGATGGCGGCGGCGATGATGTGGGGGTCGCTGAGCTGGTCGAGCCAGGCGGCGACGGTGCGGCGCAGGGCCGTGACCTCGGGCAGGCGCTCGGTGGGGAGGCTGGCCAGGGTGGCGGCCTCCCGGTAGGCGTCGGCGGCCTGGGCGGCGAGGTGGATCATCTGGCTGTAGCGGGCGGGGACGGCCGGGATCGCCTCGGCGCGGGCCTTGTAGTCGTGGCCGGTGAGGTAGCGGGACGTGATCTCGGCGAGGCTCGTCATGGTGCTGATCTCCTGGGGTTGGGCTGGTGTTTCGGGGTGAGGCCGGGATTCGCAGCTCCCGGCCTCACGTTGAAAAGTGTAGGGCATCTTTATTTGCCGGGCAAGTGGGTACGCCCACGAGATCCGCTCGCATCGCCGTCGAGCCGGGGGCAACTCGCCGGCCTTCTGGTCGGCGGGCCCGCACAGTGCGGGCCCGCCGAGGGGCTACCAGGTGATGGCCTCAGGCCGATCGCGGAGGGTGTGGATCGCGTGGGACACGTCCACGCGGCCGTGGCCGAGCTGGTCGGCGAGGGCGTTCACGGCGCGCTCCAGGCGGGCGTACGCGGTGCGCACGAACGGGGCGGCGGCGTGGACGTGGACCAGGCGGCGGACGCGCGCCACGGCGGCCGTGACGGGCGCGTCGGTGTCGAGCACGCGCCCGACGAGCACGTCGGCGCGCAGGCACCGGCCGCGCGGGTCGTCGTGCTGGAGGCCGGCGGGGATGCCGTAGTCGCGGGCGGCCTGGGCGAGGCACGGGTGGAGGGTGAGGTGCGGCCAGCGGATGGTCAGGGTGGTGAGGTCGGTGACGTGGCCGGTCCAGTCGCCGGGCTCCCCGGGGCGGCCGGGGGTGAAGGAGCCGGCGGCTTCGCATTCGAGGCTGTGCGCGCGGGGGGCGGGCGAGGTGGGGCCGAGGACGATGGCGATCAGGGCGGGGGCGGACGGGGCTTCGGTGGTCATGCGGGGCCTTCCTGGGGCTTGTGCGGGGGTGGGGCGGGCCGTCGCAGCGGCCCGCCCGGTGCGGGGTGTGGGGGTCAGGATGCGGGGGCGGCGGCCAGGCTCGGCTGCCAGGTGGGGCGGGTGGCCTCGGCGAGCGCCCAGTAGGCGGCCGGTGCCCACGGCGCGCGGCCGGGAGCGGCGTCCTGCCAGCGGGAGACCGGGGCCGTGCCGTCGAGGCCGTGGATCTTGAAGCCGTCGAGCGTCCAGCCGGTGGCGCTGGTCCAGTTCCAGTAGATGTCCACGCGGTTGGGCTTGTACGGCTTGCCGTGGTGGCGGGGGATCGGGTCGGCGTCGGCGATGGAGACGTTCAGCTCGACGCTGGTGTCCTGGGTGGGGGAGATCTTGAAGCTCACGTCGCGGTGTCCTTGTCTCGGGAGGGCCCGCCCTCGGGGCGGGGCGGGCCGGGGGGGTGGGCTAGCGGCTCTTGGGGGCGTTGGCGATGCCGAGGAAGATGCGGCCCTGGAGGACGACCCATGCCCGGTCGTAGGCGGTGTCCGCCCACGTGCGGCTGATCCAGTCGATCGCGTCGAGCCAGCGCTCGGAGCGGCCGGCGGTGCCCAGCGCGCAGAGCTGCGCCCAGGCGACTTCCCAGTCCTTGGCCTTGATCGGACCGTCGTCGATGAGCTTGAGGGCGGCCAGGCGGCCCGCCGCGTTGGTGGGGCGGGCGGGCGGCGCGTACGGGAGTTCCCACGCGGGCGTGGTCTCGCAGTCGTGGGTGAAGTAGCGGCGGTTGTTCTTGACCTGGTCGGGCTCGACGGCGACGTGGCAGGCGGGGCAGAGGGCGGCGAGGACGTAGGACACGGGACTCTCCTGGCGAGGTTGGGCGGCTGGTGGGGGCCCGCCCCGGGCGGGGCGGGCCGGTGGGCGGCTACTGGACGGCGGAGAGGGTGCGGATGGCCGCGTCGGCGCCGTGGCGCTCGATCAGGGTCGGCAGGTAGTCCTGCCCCTTGCGGTCGCCCTCGGTGTAGTCCCAGATGACGCGGGCGGTGCCGTACTCGGGACGGTAGGAGCCGTCCGGGAGCAGCGTGTAGATGTTGCCCTGCCCCATCGGGGCTTCCTGGTCGAGGATGCGCTCGGCGAGGGCGTGGTTCACGTCGCTCATGGCGGTGAGGAGGGTGATCGCGCCGTGCTGCGTGTACTCGCCGGTGGCGATGACGACGTGCAGGTCCTGGGCGAGCTGGCGGAGCTGGGCGCGGTTGAGCATGTGGGCCTCCTGGGGCTGGGTGGGATGTGAGCCCGGGGGTCGCAGCTCCCCGTGCTCACACTTAAAAGTGTAGGGCATCTTTATTTCATGGGCAAGCGGGTGGGGCGGATCAAGGTGGGCGCTCACCGCGCCCCCGTGGGCCTGGGTTGGCCGGGGCGGTTCTCGGGACATGCCATCACCCGCCGCCCCTCCCGGCTTGCCTGCTCACAGGAGGTGCGTCACGTCCTTCTCACAGCAGTCCGTGACGACCGCGCCCCTGCTGTCCCCCAACGTGGTCACGGGCGGGTCGGTCTTGCCGCAGGCCGGGCAGGCGTCCAGGTAGCCGGTCCCGGGCTCGCGCGCCGCCTCGGCGGCGTCCTCGGCGGCGTCGAGCACGTCGAGCAGGGCGTGATCGGCCGCGACGGACACGCGGTACGGGAGGAAGAACCCATGCTGGTCGCGCAGCACGGTGTCGCGCCGCTTCTTGAGACGGACGTTCAGGCCCGCGTCCCGCAGGCGGGCGGCGATCATGTGCGCGTCGCCACGGTGGCGGTAGTCGCCGGGCGTCAGGGCGCGGGCCGTGATGACGCCGTTGGGGTGCTGGGCGTAGATGACGTACCGGGGGCCGGCGAAGGCGGGCAGCGGGTCCCCGCGCCGGTCGGTGCCCGGTCGCCACGCGTTTTCGTCGGCGACGACGTGGACGCCCCACAGGTGGGTGAACCCGGACTCGTGCTCG
>NZ_JBSFGJ010000424.1:0-8105 GCF_053596515.1 Nonomuraea sp. NPDC001684 | reverse complement strand
GCTGCCCTGCTTCCACTGGGTCCAGTTGAGCTGCCAGTAGCTCCAGCCGTTGCGCCAGTCGAGCTTACGCTTGGTTCCGGTGATCTTGACGACGTCACCGCGCTGGGCGATGCCGTAGAACCACTTGGCGCCCTGCGGGGTGGCCCGCACGCAGCCGTGGCTCTGGTTGGAGCGGCCGAGGTACTGGTAGTAGCCGGCGCTCTGGTGCACGTACTCGCCGCTGTCGGAGATGCGCACCGCCCAAGGGATCTCCTCCTTGTAGTAGCGCGGGTCCTTGGGGTCGGTCACCCCCATCCAGGACGACGTCATCGTCTCGACGGACTTCTTGCCCATGGTGAGGTGCACGCCGCTGGTGGTGAGGTAGACGTCCACGCCGTTGCGCATGAGGCCGCCCCGGCCGGCGCTGATCGCGATCTTCTTGGCGATCTTGCCGTCCCGGTAGACCTTCATCTGGTGCCGGCGGGTGTCGACGACCGAGATGTTCGCGGTGCCGACGGCGAAGCGGCGGGTGACGTCCTCGGCCTTGTTGCCGGGCAGCTGGCTGAGGCGCGCGGTGAACAGCACCTTCTGATGCGGCTTCCAGTACGTCTTCGTCCGGTAGATGACCTTGCGGGCCGACACCCAGCGCCAGGCGCCCTCGACCGGTTTGTCGGCCTGGACCTCCAGCAGCGCCTCCACGGCGGCCTTGTCCTTCACATCCCGGTCGAACGTGACGATGATCGGGAAACCGACACCGACTTTCTCCGCCGTCTCCGCCATGGGCGTGATGTCGGCGATGTCGAGCTTGACCTTCTTGGCCGGAGCCGCGACGTGGGCAGCCGCGGCGAGGCCCACGGAGGCGGTCGTCCGGACCGCCGGGACCTGCGAGGCCGGCACGCCTTCTGCCGAACAGGCCGCAGCCGAGGCCAGTGCGACCATGGCAAGCAACCGGGGGACGCGATTCAAGGGGGTTACTCCTGGATTATGTGCTTCTCCTTCCATGTGTGACTACTGAGACGCCTGATTCGTCTACGAATCGCCGTAACGACCTTGTAACGGTCCAGAAAGCAGGATCAGACCAGGCGGCGCGCGGTGGCCCAGCGGGACAGCTCGTGCCGGTTGGAGAGCTGGAGCTTGCGCAGCACGGACGACACGTGCGTCTCCACGGTCTTGACCGAGATGAACAGCTCCTTGGCGATCTCCTTGTACGCGTAGCCGCGGGCGATCAGCCGCAGCACCTCGCGCTCGCGCTGGGTCAGCGAGTCGAGCTCGGGATCGATCGAGGGCGCCTCGGAGGAGGCGAAGGCGTCGAGGACGAACCCGGCCAGCCGCGGTGAGAAGACCGCGTCGCCGTCGGCCACCCGGCGGATGGCGTCGGTGAGCTCCTTGCCGCTGATGTTCTTGGTGACGTAGCCGCGCGCGCCGCCCCTGATGACGCCGATGACGTCCTCGGCGGCGTCGGAGACCGACAGCGCGAGGAAGCGCACCTGCGAGCCGGTGCTGAGGACGCGGCGCAGCACCTCCTGGCCGCCGCCGCCGGGCATGTGCACGTCGAGCAGGACCACGTCGGGCTGGTGCTCGGCGATGGCCTTGACCGCCGTCTCGACGTCCTCCGCCTCGCCCACGACCTCGATCGAGTCGCCCAGCTCCGCGCGTACGCCGGATCTGAACAGCCGGTGGTCGTCGACGATCAACACGCGTGTCATTGCTTGTCCACCTTCATCGTCAGCATCACTTCCGTGCCCTCGCCGGGCTCGGTGCGGACCCTGGCCGTGCCGCCGTGACGTTCCATTCTCCCGATGATGGACTCCCTGATGCCCATTCTGTCGAGGGGCACCGCCTCAAGGTCGAAGCCCTTGCCGCGGTCCTTCACGAAGATGGTCACCTCCAAGCCCTCCACCTCCGCGTAGACGGAGATGGCCGGGCTCTCAGAATATTTCGCCGCGTTGACCATCGCCTGCCTGGACGCCTTGAGCATCGCCGCCAGCTTGCCCTGCGGGTCGAGGTCGATGTCGCCGACGCAGACGACCTCGATGGGCACGCCGTGCGAGTCCTCCTCCTCGGCCGCGATCCGGCGTACGGCGGCGGCCACGGTGGCGTCGGCGTCCTGGGCGGGCTGGTAGAGCCAGTTGCGCAGCTCGCGCTCCTGGGAGCGGGCCAGCCTGGTGACCTCGCGGGGGTCGTGGGAGACGCGCTGGATGAGGGTGAGCGTGTGCAGCACCGAGTCGTGCACCATGGCGGCCACCTCGGCGCGTTCCTCCTGGCGGATGCGCTCGCGCCGTTCGAGCTGCAGCTCCTTCCACAGGCCGGCCAGCCAGGGCGCGGCGATGACCGCGATGCCGCCGACCACGACGACGGTGAACAGCAGACCGGGCCTGGCCTGGGCCAGCTCGCCCTGGGCGTACAGGAAGCCGGCCGCGCCGATGACGACCAGCGTCACGCCGAGCAGCGTGCGCACCCGGTTGGTCCGGATGCTCTTGGTGGCCCCGCTGACCCAGTTCTTGCGGCGTTCGGGGTCGGCCTGCTGCCACAGGATGAGCGCGCCGATGCCGCCGACGGCGAACGGCAACATGCCGATCCCGCCCTTCGAGGCCCCGGTCAGCCAGCCGAACGCGGCCAGCGCCACGCCGATCGCGCTGAACGCGGCGAGCTGGCTCCAGTCGCGCTGCGGCGGCTGCCCCTCGTACGGCTCACGCGGAGTGATCATCCACAGCACGGCGTACGCCACCATGCCGACCCCGTCCACGACGCTGAGCAGCACGAACATCAGCCTGATCACGACGGGATCGAGGGAGAGCTGCGCCGCCAGCCCCTGGGCCACGCCGCCGAGCAGGCGGCCCTCCATGGGGCGGAGCATCCGGCGATAGGGTCGATCGCCGGTGGGCTCGGCAAGTGTCTTCTGGTCTGCCATAACATCGCCATCGTCACATGTCGCGGGCACTTCGGGCATCAGGGAACAACCCCCAGGGTCGAGTCAGGGGTCTCCCGGATGCGGCCACCCCGCCCGACGGTCCACGATGGTTCCATGACAGAAGCTCCGCCCAGGCAACCCGCCGCCCCGCCCCGGGAGCTGCGACGCAGCAGCGAGGGGCGCTTCCTCATGGGCGTCTGCGCCGGTCTCGGGCGGCACACCGGCATCGACCCCGTGGTGTTCCGCGTGGCGTTCGCCGTGCTCCTGCTCGGTTCGGGCATCGGGATCTTCCTGTACATCGCGGCCTACCTGCTGATGAAGGAGCCCAACGGCGGGCCGGGGATCATCGAGCAGTGGACCCGCCGCGACCTCGACGCCGAGGCCGTGATGGCGCTGCTCACGGCGGTGCTCGGGTTCGGCCTCGCGCTCAACCTCGCGACCGTCTGGCTCGACACCGGCACGCTGGTGGTCGGCGTGCTGCTGGCCGTCTCGCTGCTCGCGGCCCACTCCAGAGGCATCGACCTGCTGGGCCTGGCCCGCTCGATGCCCGAGCGGCTCGGTCGCCGGCGCTCCCCCGACGCGGAGCCGCCCGCGCCGTCCTACGCGCCGCCCGCGTCCGCACCTCGGGTACGTCCCGCCGAGCCCGGCTGGTCCGGCCTCGGCGACACCGTGACGGCCCACCCCGAGTCCCCGGCTCCGGCTCCCCGGCCGACGGCCGCCGCGCACGCCGAGGCCGTGGCCGCGCGGCTGCGGGCGATGTCCGCCGGCCGGCAGGCCGAGGCACCTCGTACGGACCGGCCCGAGACCCCTGAAGCGGGACAGGCGGAGGCCGGCCGGGCCGAGATGTCGAAGATCGAGGCCGCACAGGCGATGGAGGACGCCGGCGCCGTGACGGCGGAGCACCAGCTCCCCCGCGACGCGACCCGCCAGGCACAGACGCCCGGCACAGAGGCCCCTGAGGCCCCCAAGACACAGGTCGAGGCCCCGCAGCCGCGGCCGCAGGCCGAGGCTCAGGCGGCGTCGCGGCAGGAGCCGCCCGCCTACCGCCCCCAGCCCAGGACCGCGATCGACTACAGCGGCTACGGCGAGCCCTTCGCCCCGAAGGGTCCCTACCGCCCGCTCGACCCGGCCAGGCGGCCCGGCCAGTCGCCCTACGACCCCGCCCTGTACGGCCGCCCGGCCCCCGCCCCGGCCCCCCGGGCCCGGCGCCCCAAGTCGTTCATCGGGGTCATCACCATCTTGCTCGCGATCATAGTGGGAGGGATCGTCGTGGCGGTCCAGGCCAGGTCGGCCGCGGGCGTGAGCCCGACCATCGTCGGCGGCGCCGTGCTCATCACCATCGGCGCCGGACTGCTCATCGCCGCCTGGTGGGGCCGCGGCGCCGGTCTCGTCGCGGCGGGCACCACGGTCGCGCTGCTGATCGGCGTGGGGCTGATGCTGGGCGGCCTGCCGCGCAACTTCGGCGACTCCACCTGGTACCTGACCAAGCCCTCGGAGGCGGGCAAGGTCTACGACGTCGGCGTCGGTGACGGCCGGCTGGACCTGACGGAGCTGAAGGCGCTGCCGGGGACGAGCCTGACGTTCGACGCCCGGGTCTCCGTGGGCGAGCTGACGGTGATCGTGCCGCCGACGGCCAGGGTCGAGGTGCACGCGATGAACAAGGTCGGCGACATCAAGGTCGACCAGTCGATCAGGGGCGGCGTGGACGTCAAGTTCGACAAGGTGCTGGAGCCCGAGGTCAGGTCCGAGGACGAGGAGTTCACGATCGTGCTGAACCTGCGGGGCGGCCTGGGCGACATGGAGGTGCGGCGTGGCGCGTGACGTCGAGCGGGTCCGGCGCGTGCACCGGACCGACTGGATGGCCCTGCTGAGCGGCACGTTGTTCGTGGTGCTCGGCATCCTCGTGGTGACCCGCGTGCTCACGGACGCGCTGATTCTGGTCGGGCTGACCGTGGTGGGGCTGGCCTTCGCGGGGGTGGTGGCGATCATCGCTCGGGTGGTCCGCGGCAAGTAACCCTTGACCGGGAAAAACACCGGCGTAGTTTCGGGTGTGTCCGCCTTTCCCCCTGCTCCTGAGGGAGGACGTATGCCCCGAATCACCGTCACCGTCGACGGGATCAAGTACGAGGAGGACGTCGAGCCGCGGCTCCTCCTCGTTCATCTACTCCGTGAGCGGCTCGGCAGGACCGGCACCCCGGTCGGCTGCGACACCAGCAACTGCGGCGCCTGCACGGTGCTGCTCGACGGCAAGAGCGTGAAGAGCTGCTCCGTGCTCGCCGTGCAGGCCGACGGCGGCGACGTCGTCACCGTCGAGGGCCTGGGCGCGAACGGGTCGATGCACCCGATGCAGCGGGCCTTCCACGAAGAGCACGCCCTGCAGTGCGGCTACTGCACCCCCGGCATGGTCATGGCCGCGATCGACCTGGTCCGGGAGGACCCGGAGCCGTCGGAGGAGTCGATCAGGCACGGGCTGGAGGGCAACCTGTGCCGCTGCACGGGCTACTGCAACATCGTGCGCGCGGTCAAGCGCGGCGCGCAGGAGATGGGGCAGGCGGTGAGGACGCAGTGAGCGAGCTGAGCCCCGAGGCCGTCGCCGGGCAGATCGCCGGCAGCGGCCAGATCAACGAGCCGGCCGGCGTGCACGAGGTGGGCCGGCCGCGCCGGCGCAAGGAGGACGCCAGGCTGCTGACGGGGCGTACGCGCTGGACGGACAACCTCTCCAGGCCCGGCACGCTGCACGTGATGTTCCTGCGCAGCCCGATGGCCCACGCCCGGATCACCCGGGTGGACGTGTCGGCGGCCCGCGGCCTGCCCGGCGTGGTGGCCGCCTTCAGCGGCCAGGACTTCGCCGCCGAGCAGGGCAGCCTGCCGTGCGCGTGGCCGGTGACCGACGACGTCGTCATCCCCGACCACCCGCCGATGGCCACCTCCGAGGTCCGGTACGTCGGCGAGGCCGTGGCCTGCGTGGTCGCGACCGACCGGTACCGGGCGGCCGACGCGCTGGAGGCCATCGAGATCGACTACGAGCCGCTGCCCGCGGTGCTCGACATGACCGAGGCGCTGTCGCCGGACAGCCCGAAGGTGCACGAGGCGGGCAACCAGGCGTTCTCCATGAAGATCACCTCTGGTGACGTCGACGCGGCGTTCGAGGGCGCCGCCGTCGTCATCGACCGGACGTACGTGCAGCAGCGGCTCATCCCGACGGCCATGGAGCCGCGGGCGGTGCTGGTGGACACCGACGGCGACTCGTTCACGATGTGGACCTCCACCCAGATCCCGCACATCCTGCGCGTCATGCTCGCGGTGGTGACCGGCATCCCCGAGCACGACCTGCGGGTGATCGCCCCCGACGTGGGCGGCGGGTTCGGCTCGAAGTTGCAGGTCACCGCCGAGGAGGTGCTCTGCCTGCTGATGGCGCGCCGGCTGGGCCGGCCGGTCAAGTGGACGGAGTCCCGCTCCGAGGGCAACCTGACCGTGCACCACGGCCGCGACCAGCTCCAGCACATCCGCCTCGCGGCCGACGCCGACGGGCGCATCCGGGGGCTCCAGGTCGACCTGCTGGCCGACATGGGCGCGTACCTGATGCTGGTGACGCCGGGGGTGCCGCTGCTCGGGGCGTCCATGTTCAACGCGATCTACAAGATGGACGCCTACGAGTTCGGCTGCCGGGGCGTGTTCACCACCAAGATGCCGACGGACGCCTACCGGGGCGCGGGCCGTCCCGAGGCGACCTTCGGCATCGAGCGGACGATGGACGAGCTCGCCGCCGAGCTGGGCCTGGACCCGCTGGAGGTGCGCCGGCGCAACTGGATCAGGCACGAGGAGTTCCCGTACACGACGATCTCGGGGCTGACCTACGACTCGGGCAACTACGAGGCGGCCACGGAGCGGGCGCTGTCGCTGTTCGGCTACGACAAGCTGCGGGCCGAGCAGGCCGACCGGCGGGACCGGGGCGATCCGGTGCAGCTCGGGATCGGGGTCAGCACGTACACGGAGATGTGCGGGCTGGCGCCGTCGAGGCTGCTCGGGGCGGCCAGGTTCGGGGCGGGCGGCTGGGAGCACGGCTCGGTGCGCATGCTGCCGACCGGCAAGGTCGAGGTCATCACCGGCACGTCCCCGCACGGCCAGGGGCACGTGACGGCGTGGAGCCAGATCGTGGCCGACGCGCTGGGCGTGCCGTTCGAGGACGTGCGGGTGCTGCACGGCGACACGGCCGTCGCGCACAAGGGCATGGACACCTACGGCTCGCGCTCGCTGGTCGTGGGCGGCATCGCCGTGCTCCAGGCGTGCGAGAAGGTCAGGGAGAAGGCCAGGAAGCTGGCCGCCCACATGCTGGAGTGCTCGCCGGACGACCTGGAGTTCGACGGCGGCGCGTTCAAGGTGCGCGGCACCGGGTCGGGCCGGACGATCCAGGAGCTGGCCTACGCCGCGTTCCAGGCGCACGACCTGCCCGACGGCGTGGAGGCGCGGCTGGACTCCGACGCCACCTTCGACCCGGACAACTACTCCTTCCCGCACGGCACGCACCTGTGCGCGATGGAGGTGGACACCGAGACGGGCATGACCAGGATCCGCTCGTACGTGGCCGTGGACGACGTCGGCAAGGTGGTCAACCCGCTGATCGTCGAGGGCCAGGTGCACGGCGGCATCGCGCAGGGCGTGGCGCAGGCGCTGTTCGAGGAGGCCGTCTACGACTCCGAGGGCAACCTGCTGACCACGACCATGGCCGACTACCTGCTGCCGTCGGCGGCGGACCTGCCGTCGTTCACGACGGACCGCACCGAGACCCCCGCGACCGGCAACCCGCTGGGCGTCAAGGGCGTCGGCGAGGCGGGCACGATCGCCTCCACCCCGGCGGTGGTGAACGCGATCGTGGACGCGCTGCGGCCCTACGGCGTCGGCGACATCCGGATGCCGTGCACGCCCGAGCGTGTCTGGCGAGCGCTGGAAGGAGCGCGGCGATGATCCCCGCACCGTTCGACTACGTGCGTCCCGGCTCGCTCTCGGCGGCCTGCGCTGAGCTCGCCGCCGACGAGGACGCCAAGGCGCTGGCCGGTGGGCAGTCGTTGCTGCCGTTGTTGCGGTTGCGGCTGGCGTATCCGTCCAAGCTGGTGGACATCGGGCGACTGCCCGGCCTGAACGGCGTGCACGACCGGGGCGACCACGTCTTCATCGGCGCGCTGGCCACGCATGACGAGGTCATGCGGTCCCCGGT
>NZ_JBSFGJ010000423.1:0-8165 GCF_053596515.1 Nonomuraea sp. NPDC001684 | reverse complement strand
TGGGGGCGGTGAGCGTGAGCAGGGCGACGGACTGCCGGGCGGTGGTCTCGTCCACCTGGGCGCGGCCAGGCATGTCGCCGGGGCGGTGCAGGGCGAGCCGCACGCCGCCGTCCGCGCCGTACAGGGACAGCAGGGCGGCGAGGCCCGCCACGAGGAGGACCGCCGGCTCCCGCGCGGCGTCCGGCGGAACGGGGATCGGCCGTTCCAGGGTCGTCTCATGCGGTCCCGGAGAGGCGTCGCCGCCCACTTCTGCCAGGAACGCCTCGATCCCTTCCTGCGGTCGTCGTGTCACTGGGAGCTCCCGTTCGACTGGTCAGATGGTCGCGTGAGCGTCTGCTCGCGTGATCGCGCCGGCTTGCTCGTCCGATCGCCTGCTCGCGGGAATCCGCGGGCCGGGCGCCGCCCCTACCCGGCCCGCCATGGGGGCACACGGCGACCGCCGCGCACGTCAGAGCCCTGTCACAGCACGATCAGCCGCATGTCAGGCCGGGTTGGCAGGAGGGAGGCGGACGCACGTCCCATCGACGAGGAGAGAACCATGTACACCGACTTCGAGCCGACCCCCCTGGCCGGCCAGGCCGTACGGCGGCTGCGGCAGATGCGGGACGACAACCCCGTCCGCAACCGGTTCCTCGAACGCATGGACGCCGGGACGCTCACGATGGATCACGTCAGGCAGCTCGTGGGCGTGACCCACAAGTGCCACCCCGCCGAGATCACGGCGTTCGCCACGCTGATCGCCCGCGACCCGCACCCGCTCGCGGTCGAGTTCTTCGACGGCATGCTCGGCCTGATCCACCGTGCCCGGCCCAAACTGCGCAAGGTGATGGCCGCCCTGGACCTCGACGAGGAACGCCTGCACCGCTGGCCGGCCGACCCCGCCGCCTACCAGGTGGCCGGGACGTGGGGCTGGCTCGGCTTCCTCGGCACCCAGGCCGACGCCGCGCTCGCCCTGTACTGGGACATGGTCCGCTACTTCCCCGACAGCGACGAGATGCTCGCCCGCCTGTCCAAGACCGGGCTCGACGTGCCGGAGGAGTTCGTCGCCTACTACGGCGGCGGGCAGTCCGACGAGCTCGAACGGCAGGCGCTGGCGGTGGCCGAGCACGGCCTGCGGCGCGGACAGAGCGCGGACGACGCCGTGTTCGCCGCCCGCCTGATGGAGGAGAGCATCGGCCAGTACTGGGCCGCCGCGGCCGCCGACCGGTACGAGCCCCGGCCCTGATCCCGGCGATCCCTTCTCGGAGACGCGACTCTTCGCCCCGCAACCTGGATCTTCGTGCGCGACGCCCGGCGGCGCGCTCCGCCCGTGCCGGCGCACGTCGTCACCGTCTTGTGCGGCGGCGACTAATGCGGTGGACTCGCTTGATCACGACAAACCGCGGGTGTGTGCCGGCGGCGGGCCAGATCCGAGAAGGGACACGCAAGAATGAAGTTATCGCGGAGCGGCCAGAAGATGTCTGACATGTCGGGCCTGCGGAGCATCATGGAGGACGTCGCGACCTCCACCGCCTCGGGCGCGTCCGACTGGCTGAACCTGAGCATCGGCAACCCCGCCCAGATCAAGGAGGTCATCGACGCCTGGAGGGACCTGACCGCGACCGTCGTGGCAGAGGACTTCGCCGCGACCAGCAGCCGCTACGGGCCCTCGCGCGGCATGCCCACCCTGGTGGAGGAGATCGTCACCTCCTTCAACGCCCGGTACGGCTGGGGCATCACGGCCGACAACGTCGTGGTGGGACCGGGCAGCCAGATGCTCTTCTTCATCGCCACCGCGCTGTTCTCCGGCCAGACCGCCGACGGCTCGTTCCAGCGCGTGGTCCTGCCCATGACCCCCGACTACGCCGGCTACCTGGGCCTGTCCACGGACCCCGACGGCGTGACCGGCATCGCCCCCGAGATCGAGCTGACCGGCGACAGGTCCTTCCGCTACGCCTTCGACTTCGAGGCGGTGGAACGATGCCCCGAGGTCGGCATGCTCCTGCTGTCCAGCCCCAGCAACCCGACCGGCCGCAGCATCGACGGCGACGAGCTCGCCCGGCTGGTCGGCCTGGCCCGGCGCCACGACGTGCCGCTGATCGTCGACCACGCCTACGGCGCCCCCTTCCCCCGCGTCGCCGCCTCCCGGGTGGCCCCGCAGTGGGACGACCACCTGATCAACTGCTTCACCCTGTCCAAGGCGGGCATGCCCGCCGAACGCGTCGGATTCGCGATCGGGCCGTCCCGGTACATCCGGGCGATGGTGTCGTTCATGGCCAACTCCGTCCTGCACGCGCCGCAGCTCATGCAGCGGGTGGCGGCCAGGGCGCTGTCCTCGGGGCTGCTGGACCGGCTCGCCGCCACGGTGATCAATCCGTTCTACCGAGCCCGCCGCCTGTACGCCGAGCGCCTGCTGGCCGACCTTCTGCCCGAGTCCGTCACCTGGCGGCTGCACGCCGGAGAGGGCGGCATGTTCTGCTGGTTGTGGATCGATCACGACTGGTTCGACGACATGGCCCTGTACCGGCTGATGAAGACCAAGAAGGTCTTCGTCGTCCCCGGCCGCCACTTCTTCGCGACCCCGGCGTCGGACGCCACGGCCGCGTCCCACGCCAGGCGGTGCTTCCGGATCAGCCTCACCGCCGACGAACACGTGATCGCCGAAGGCGTCGGAAGGATCGCCGAAGGCCTCCTGGAGCTGCGCCGCGGCTCCTGAAGGCCCGCGCCGCCCGGACCTGCCGCCTCCCATGAGCCCAGGCCCGGCGCGGCCCCGCCGCCGTGACGCCGCTACGGCAAGGCGGGCACGGCCGGCGGGTTGTCGGTCCAGCCGGTCTCGATCATGGTGTCGGTCGTGGCCTCGTTGAGGGACAGCTTGCCGCTGATCGCGGTCGTCCGGGTCTTGGACAGCAGAAGCATCGTGCCGGTGTCCACGATCAGGCCGGTCTGCTCCTTGATCGTCAGTCCGTTATTCTGCACGACCTTCGGGTGGTCGATCGACAGCGCCGCGCCGCCTCTGCCCATGCCGTCCTTGGACTGTCCCTGCGGACGGACAGCGGGCATCGTCAGCAAGACCTGGTAGGCCGCGGCGCGGACGTTCTTGGGCGCCGGAAGCTGATGGAGCATCTCCGGCAGCGCCCCGGTGACGAACTGCTCCACGTCGTCCTGCTTGACCCGTGAGACCCGCGCGGCCTCGGAGATCCAGGACTTCAAGCCGTTCGGGTCCGCGGGCAGTCGCTGGACCTCGTCGTACGTCAGCCACTGCCCGGCCAGGAAGAACTTGTCGTTACTGCCGCGCACGGGCCAGACGTGCCCCTTGTCCGGCTCGGTCGACAGCTTCACGACCTGGCCGTCGGCCGTGCGGGTCCACTTGGCCGGCGAACCGTCGCGACGCCACGCCTTCCGGTCCGCCGCGCTCTTCGGGTACGCCCCCGCGTTCCGGTATCCGAGCCACGCCTTGCCGTCGGGCGCCGTCCATTCCTCGGTGAGCGCCTGCTCCACCACCCAGTAGCGATTCGCGCCGCTGCCCATCTGGCGGGGACCGGTGCGCTGGGTCAGCACCCGCGTATGCCAGTAGGCGCCTTCCGCCGGAGCCGACGCGGCGGCCGCGAGCTGTGTCCGCGATGCCTCCGCCACGCTCGGCAGGCCCAGCAGGGCGGCGACGCCCACGGCGGCCAGGCCGGTGCCGACGGCGATCAGCGGCCGGACCCGTGCGGTCGCGAGCTTCATGTCTTTCCTCCAGAGGTCGGGAAATGCTGTCCCCACCCCATACGCGCGAGCGCCGCACAAGGTTGCCCGCGGCACCCGCGCCGGATTCCGTCCGGCTTCGACCGGGCCCTCAGTTCTCGGGGTCGCGCAGGCCGACGCAGTCGAAGGCCCAGAAGGGCTCCGAGTAGACGAATGTGCCCGTCATCCACGGCTCGTGAGCGGACAACCGGGCGACCTGGAACGCGGCTTCAGGGATGCGCAGCGACGGCGAACGGAAGCCCGCCGCGCAGGCACCCTCGAAGCCGCGCGTGCCGTAGTAACGCGGCGAACCCTCCAGGAACACCAACGGCACCCCCTGGCTGTCGGCCGCGTCGAGGGCGCACGCGATGAGCCGGGTGCCGATCCCCTGACGCTGGAACTCCGGGAGCACGCCCAGCGGTGACAGGGACAGGACGTCCACGATCCGGCGCGGAGCGTCCAACCGGGCCGCGCTCAGCAGGACATGCCCGACAACCCGGTCGTCAACGGTGGCGACGAAGGACATCGGCGCCAGCGCGGCCTCCGCAACGCGAAGCGCCTCCACGAGCCCGGGAACCCGCTCGCCGGCACCGAAGGCGCGCGTATGAACCTCCCGCACATCCTGGTGATCGTCAGCGGTCTCTCGCCGGATCACCAGCCCGGCACCATCGGGAGCGATCGGGAAGCCTTCGGACGCATCGCATGACGTCATGGCCGCGACGGTAGAGCACGGGACGACTCCTGCGCGAGGCAATTACCCCCAGGTCGTCACTGCCGGGCCAGCCCGGCCCGACCAGCCATATTCGCCCTACTTGGCGAGGCCGAGCCCGCGGACCAGCACGGTGGCCGCCTTGGCGATCACGCTGTTGTCCATGGTCGCGGCCGGGTCGGTGCGATTGGTGTAGATCGCGATGATCACCGGCGCGCCGGAGGGCGGCCAGGCGACGGCGATGTCGTTGCCCGGCGCGTACGCGCCGGTGCCGCCCCCGGTCTTGTCGCCGACGATCCAGTCCCGCGGCACCCCGGCCCGGATGCGCTCGGCGCCGGTGACGCCGGCCCGCAGCCAGTCGTTCAGCCGCTGCCGGTCCTCGGGGACGAGCGCGCCGCCCAGGCTGAGCTTCTGCAGGTCGCGGGCCATGAACGCGGGCTTGACGGTGTCGCGCTTCTCGCCCGGCTTCCAGTCGTTGAGCTCCGGCTCCCAGCGGTCGAGCCGCCCGACCGGGTCCCCGAGCGAGCGGTAGTAGCGGGTCAGCCCCGCGGGTCCGCCGATCTGCTTGAGGAGCACGTTCGCCGCGGTGTTGTCGCTGGCGGTGACGGCCGCGTGGCACAGCCGGTCCGCGGTCATGCCGTTCTTGACGTTCTCCGGCAGTCCGCTGATCGGCGAGTTCGCGACCACGTCCTTGGCCGTCCAGTGCAGCGTGCGGTCCAGCAGGCCGGGATCGGTCGTGCGGGCCTTGTTCAGGATGGCGCCGCACAGGATGGCCTTGAAGGTGGAGGCGGCGGCGAATCGTTCGCCGCCGCGGTAGGAGACGGTCTTCCCGGTGCCGGTGTCGATCGCGTAGGCCCCGATGCGTCCCTGGTAGGAGTCCTCCAGCGCGCGCAGTTGCTTCCTGACGCCGGCCGTGCCGCTCTCCGGCCGCGCGGCGGCGACGGCGGACGCCGAGCGCGTGTCGGCCCCAGCCGAACCCGCCAGTCCGACGACGGCCGCCATCGCCGTGGAGGTCGCCAGCACGGAGGCGCCGAGCCTGGTGCGCAGCTCTCCGTAAGGAACGTCTCTCATCCCGACTCCCCGATCTCGATCCGGGTCTTCCTGAGCGCGACCAGGAGACCAGAGGCGGGAGCGGGATGTCCAATAGCGATATGAGACCCCGAACCATAAAGATCCGGATATCCGCCCAGGTAACCGCTTCGCGCACCTCGACGCTCAGGCGACGATCGCGGCCAGCTCCGCCCGCGACGAGATCCCCAGCTTGGGGAAGGCCTTGTAGAGGTGGTAGCCGACGGTGCGCGGGCTGAGGTACAGCTGGGCCGCGATGTCACGGTTGGACGCGCCCGTGGCGGCCAGCCGTACCACCTGCCTCTCCTGCGCCGTGAGGACGCTGAGCGGGTCGTCCGGCCGGCGCGGGGCCGCGGGCACGTCGCCGGTGGCGCGCAGCTCCGCGCGGGCCCGCTCGGCCCAGAGCGCCATGCCGAGCCGGTCGAAGGTGTCCAGCGCGGCGCGCAACTGGGCGCGGGCGGCGGCGCGCCTGCGCGCCCGCCGCAGCCACTCGCCGTAGAGCAGCCGCGTGCGGGCCTGCTCGTGCGGCTGCTCGCCCTGTTCGTGCGCCCGGACGGCCTGCTCGTACAGGTCCTCGTCGTCCTCGACGAGGGCGCGGCAGCGCAGCGCGATCGCATCGGCGGACGGCACGCCGACGCCGGCCGCCCAGTCCAGGTAGTACGCCAGCGGCTCGCCCGCCAGCTCCGGCTCCTTCGCCCTGACCGCGGCCTCGATCCGGTCGGGGGCGGAGAAGACGGACACCGGCGCGTTGGCGGGCGAGATCCTCTCCAGCGTCCTCAGCGACGCCTCCGGACGGCCCAGCGCCAGCTCCAGCCGCCCGAGCCCGGCCATGGCCACCGCCTCGGCCGTACGGAGCCCGCGCGCTCTCGCCTGTTCCAGCGCGGTCGTGGCCGCCGTCCGGCAGCCGAGCTCGTCGCCCAGTTCGCCGCGCGTCACCGTGAGCAGCGCGGCGAGCACCACAGCTCCGTTCCACTGCCCCAGGTCGCCGACCACCGCGATGCTCTCCTCCAGCCTGGACGCCGCCTCGCGATACCTGCCGAGCAACATCTGCGCCTCCGTCCGGATCTCCACCGCGACGGTCAGCCAGCCGCCCATGTCGTGGGCCCTGCACTCGGCCTCGACGCGCGCCGCCATGGCCTCGGCCAGGCCGTAGCGCCCGATCGGCGCACACAGCTGGGCCACGAAGGTCAGCCCCGGCACCTGAAGCCCGGACAGATCGGGAGCGAGCACCAGCCCCCGCATGAGCGGGACGGCGTCCGACAGCTCACCGTTGGCCAGCGCGGACAGCCCGAGCGCGCCGCCCACCAGCGGAGACCCCACCTCGGGCAGCGCCCTGAGCAGCTTCGCCGCCTGCGCCGCCAGGCCCGGGTCACCGGCGTACCACGCGCACCGCATCGCCTCCACGAGCAGGTAGGCCGCCCGTTCCGCGTCGAGCGGGGCGACCCGCTCCGCGCCGGCGATGATGAGGTCACCGGCCGTGGCGGGGCTGCCCTGCTCGAACTCCCGATGGGCGCGCACCTGGATCAGATGGGCGAGGGCCAGCGGGTTCCTGATCTCCTCGCTGGCCCGGCCGGCCAGCGCGCCCGCACGGGCCAGTTGTCCCGCGTCGCTGGCCGCCACGGCCGCGGCGGCCAGCCGTACCGACCGCCTGGCGGTGTCGGGGGTGAGCTCGGCGGCCCGTTCGTAGGCCGCGGCCATGGCCGCATAGCCCGAACGCGTGCGCGCCCGCTCCGCGGCCGACTCCAGCTCGCCCGCCACGTCCTCGTCGGGCGTGGTCGTCGCCGCGGCAAGATGCCAGGCCCGGCGGTCGGCGTGCTCGCCGCCGTCGAGCACCTCGGCGAGCGCGCGATGCACGGCCAGCCGGGACGTCAACGGCGCGTTCCGGTAGGCGGCGGCCCTGATGAGCGGGTGCCTGAAGGTCACCGTGGCCCCGTTCACCGCGACCAGCTTGGCCTGCTCCGCCGCCTCCAGGTCCGCCAGCCGGGCGGAGAAGGACTGCGCGGCGCGCAGCACGATGCCGAGGTCGCCCGTGTCGTCGGCGGCGAGCACCGCGAGCAGCGTCTGCGCCGTGCCGGGCAGCGCCCTGATCTGCTGCCGGAACGCCTCCTGCACCCGTCCGGCGACCGGGATCGCGGTGAACGGGTTCGGCTGCCCGGCCTGCTGCTCCGCGGTGAACGCGGACGGCAGTTCGAGGAGCGCGAGCGGATTGCCGCCCGCCTCCGCCAGGACGCGGTCACGCACCTTCGGCGCCAGATCCCCGGCCGACTCGGTCAGCAGCGCGACGGCCGCCTCACGGTCCACGCCCTCCAGCCACAACTCGGGCAGCCCGTGCGGGTCGAACTCCTCCCGGCCCGCGAACACCAGCGCGACGCCCTCCGCGTCCAGCCGCCGCGCCACGAACACCAGGGCGTCGGCGGAAGCCCGGTCGAACCACTGCGCGTCGTCGACCAGGCAGAGCAGCGGCCCGTCGCCGGCGATCTCGGCCAGCAGGCTGAGCAGGGCGAGCCCGACGAGGAACCGGTTCACCGGAGCGGTCGCGCCCAAGCCCAGCGCGCCCCGCAGCGCCGCCGCCTGCGGTTTGGGCAGCGCGTCGATCCGGTCGAGCTCGGAGCGCAGGAGCAGGTGCAGGGCGGCGGACGGCAGCTCCGCCTCCGACTCGATGCCGACCCCGTGCAGCACCCGAACC
>NZ_JBSFGJ010000422.1:0-8179 GCF_053596515.1 Nonomuraea sp. NPDC001684 | reverse complement strand
CGGCGCAGGGTCGTCCGGGAGATCATGTTCGCCCGGCCGCCCGAGACCGCCGCCGACTCTCCCGACCTCGACCTGCGCGACGCGCTCATCAGTGAGCTGCGCAGGCTGCCGCCCAGGATGCGCGCCGTGCTCGTCCTGCGCTACTGGGAGGACCAGTCCGAGCAGGCCACCGCGGCCCTGCTCGGCTGCTCGGCCGGGACGGTCAAGAGCCAGGCCGCGCGCGGGCTCGCCAGGATCCGCCAGAACATGGATGTCGCAAGGGAAGTGACGAGATGACGATCGAGGACGACCTCGCCGACGCCATGGCGGCGCACGTCGCCGAGGTTCAGGCCGGGCCCGGACTGGGCAGCGCCGTACGCCGGGGGCACCGCGCCCGCGTGACCAGGCTCCGCGTGGCGGGCGCGGCGATCGTCACGGCGGCCGTGGCCGTGACCGTGCCGATGATGCTGAATCCCGGCGAACCCGCCGACAACGGCCCGAACCAGGTCGTGATGCGCGACGACGTGACCGTGCCCGACGTAACGGGCCGGCGCGCCACCGAGGCGGCCAAGGCGCTCCACGACGCCGGGCTGAAGGTCGCGCTCGCCGGGATGCGGAGCGACAACGGCCTGGTGGGCACGCAGGAACCGGCTGCCGGCCAGGTCGTCGCGCGGGGCAGTACGGTCACGCTGCATGTCCAGTTGCCGCCCGCGCCGACGCCGCAGGCCCTGGGTGACCTCGGCGACGGGCGGAAGTTCGGCGGCATCCAGCTCACCTACCTGCCGGACGGGCTCGAATGGGGCAAATGGTCGAAAGACGACGTGATCGGCCCCGGCAAGAGCTACACCACCAGCTACCGGAAGCCGGGCATCCAGCAGGACGGCTACGCCGTCCAGGTGATCGTGGCCCACGACGCGTCCGCGAACGTCCTGTACGACTTCCGGCCAGAACCCCGGACCGAGACGGTGGACCTGGACGGCAGGCCCGCGCGGCTGTCCAGGGACGGCGACTCGGGAGCCGCCGGCGGCCCGGTCACGCCCTCGGTCACCTGGAAGCTCCGCAAGGACCTGGCCGTCAAGGTGCTCATCGGCCCCGAGTACGCCAAGGAGATCGACGCCATGAGTGAGCTGCGGAAGATCGCGAAAGGCATCCGCCCGGTCCGGTGACGCGCGCCGGCTCCGCGCCCGGAGCCGCGCTCGTCCGATCATGGTGCGCGCAGGGCCCGAGGGGCGTCCGTGCTCTCGACCTTGCGCAGCACCACGCCGAGCAGCCGGTCGGCGGTCAGGTAGCCGGTGCGGCGGGAGTCGAGCGAGCGCCGCGGGTTGTCGCCCAGCACGACGAGATGGCCGTCCGGGACGCGCGTTCCCGGCGCGGTGCGAAGGGCGGGCACGGTCGCGCGGGGAATGGGGTCGCCGGGGACGGCCGCGAGCCGCTTGATCATCCAGCGCGCCTGCCCGTCCTCGGCCGCCTCCACGAGCCGGGCCAGGACGACGACCTGGCCGGTGCGCAGCCGTCGCGGCCCGGCCCTGCGCACCAGCACGCGCTCCCCGGGCCGGTAGGTGGGCAGCATGCTCTCCCCCTCCACGGTCACCACCACGTACGCGCGCCGCAGCCAGGCGAGCCCGAGCCCGATCGCCCCGAGCCCGATCGCCCCGAGCCCGGCGACCAGGCCGGCGACGATCATCCGGGCACCTCCACGTCGTCCCGGTAGCCGCTGGCCTGCCGGGTGAACAGCCGGGCGTACGTGCCGTCCAGGGCCATCAGCTCGCCGTGCGTGCCCAGCTCGGTGACCACGCCGTCGCCGAGCACCACGATGTCGTCGGCGTCGCGGATCGCGCCGAGCCGGTGGGAGACGACGACGCTGGTCCGTCCGGCCCGCAGGCGGGCGAGCTGCCGGTGGACCTCGTGCTCGGCCTCGGCGTCGAGGCCGGCGCTCGGCTCGTCCAGGATCATCAGGTCGGCGTCGCGCCGCAGGAAGGCCCTGGCCAGCGCCAGCCGCTGCCATTGCCCGCCGGACAGCAGCACGCCGTCCTCCTCCTCGTCCTGCTCCGGCGCGAACTCGCGGCTCAGCATCGTGTCGTAGCCGTGCGGCAGGGCGGAGAGGGCGTCGTGGACGCCGGCCTCGCGGGCGGCGCGCTCCAGGCGGTCGCGATCGCCCTCCGCGGTGAGGTCGCCCACGGCGATGTTGTCGGCCGCGGTCAGCTCGTAGGAGACGAAGTCCTGGAACACCGCCCCCATGCGGGCGCGCAACGTCCCGGGGGTCACGTCCCGGATGTCCACGCCGTCCCACAGGATCGCGCCGCGGGTCGGGTCGTAGAACCGGCACAGCAGCTTGACCAGCGTGCTCTTGCCCGCGCCGTTCCGCCCGACCAGCGCGACCGTGTGCCCGTACGGGATGAACAGGTCGACGCCGCGCAGCACCCACGGGTGCTCGTCGCTGTAGCGGAACCACACGTCGCGCAGCTCGACGCCGCGGCGCAGCGCCGGCAGCGGGACGGGCCGCGCGGGCGAGGGCAGCCCCGGGCCCGAGTCCAGGATCGTGACGTGGTGGTGGAAGGTCAGCAACTGCTCGTGGGCCATCGTCCCGGCCGAGACGGTGACGTTCAGCGCCGCCTGCACGCCCGCGACGGCCGCCACGAACATCGCCACGTCGCCCACGCTCAGCCGCCCCTGGCCGGCCGCCAGGATCGCCCACACCATGCCGGCCCCGGCGACCAGCGCCGACGCGCCCGCCAGGCCCGCCTGCATCCCGAACTCGCGCCGGTCCATCGTCCGGCGGGCCCTGATGGCGGTCCACGCCTCGCCCAGCATGCGCAGCCGCAGGAACGACCCGAGGTCGAACAGCCGGATCTCCTTGGCCGCGTCGGTCGTGGACATCAGGTGGGCGTAGAACATCTCCCGGCGCTCGGCCGGCCCGATGCGCCACATCATGTCCACCCGCTGGCGGGCCAGCCGCAGCTCGATCAGCAGCGCCGGGACCGCCGACAGCAGCACCAGCCCGGTGAAGGCCGGGCTGATCACCACCAGCGACCCGACGAACCCGGCGACGGTGATCACGCTGCTGGTCGTCGAGAGCGCGGTGTCCACCAGCCTGCCCGGGTTGCTGGCGCTCTGCTGGGCCATGCGCAGCCGGTTCAGGAAGGTCGGGCTCTCGAACCTGGCAAGCCCGGTGAACCCGCACACCGCGGCGAACAGCTCGGCCTTGGCCCGCACCGACACCTGCCGGTCGACCTCGGCCCGCAGGTACTGGGCCGCCTGCGCGGCGCCGGCCGCCAGCGTCGTGACGGCCGCGACGGCCACCGCCTGCCAGAGCAGCGAGGCGACCCGCCCAGTGGCGACGCCGTCGAGCACCGCCTTGGTCAGCCACGCGAGCACGACCGGGGTGACGCCGCTCACCAGCGTGACCGTGACGTACCCCAGGACGTACAGCGGCGCGGCCCGCCACACCAGCCCGACGCCCCGCGCCGCGCAGGCGGCCAGGACGCGGGGGCCCGGCCCGTCCGTCATGCCGCCGAGCCGGCCGGCAGCTGGGCGACGCCGCGGATGCGCGCCAGGACACCGCCTCCCGCCGAGACCTGGAAGAAGCTGGGGAAGGAGTCCACCTGGAACGCGCCGGTCACCGGCCCGCCGTCCGGCTCGACGACCACCTGGGCCACCGGCGAGAGCGTGCGGGCCAGCGGCTCGGCGTCCACGACCACGAGCACCCGCGACCGGTCCTGCCGGGCCGCCCAGGAGGCCAGCTCGGGCAGCTCGGTCCGGCACCGGCCGCAGTCGGAGGACAGGAAGGCGACCACGGCGCCGTCGGGCAGCAGGTCGCGGGCGACGCGGTCGCCGTCGACCGTCCGCACGTCGAACGCGCCGGCCACCTCACCGGCCGCCAGTCCCTTCGCGCCGGGCCCGCTGCGCTGCTCGACGACCTCGTCCAGGGCGTCGAGCAGCTTGCCGTGCTCCTGCAGCCGCCGGGCCAACCCCAGCATCAGCACCAGGCCCGCCAGGCACAACACGCACAACAGACTCGAGACGATCAGCAATGGGGTCACGGGTTCACCTCCGGTTCGACGTTCACGACGGGTTGCTCGCCGCCCGCTCGGCCCCGCGGCTCCCGGCGGTCTCGGGGAGCCGCGTGACGCTGCGGACGCGGGACAGGACCGTCCCGCCCGCGGCGACGCGGAAGACGGTCGGCACGGTCCGCGCCCCGAAGGCCTCGGCGACGTGCGCGTGGTCGCGCTCCACCACCACCCGCGCCACAGGGGAGAGCGCCGCGACCATGCGGGCGGGGTCCCCGGCGCGGGCGTCCACGACCGCCAGGACCCGCGACCGGTCCTGCCCGGCCGCCCAGGCGGTCAGCTCGGTCAGCTCCGCCCGGCAGCCCTCGCAGTCGGGCGACAGGAAGGCCACCACGCCGCCCTCCGGCAGTGAGTCCCGCGTCACGGGGGCCGCGTCCAGGTCCGTGGCGGAGAAGTCGCCGACCAGGTCGCCCGTGGCGGGGCCGTCGAGGTCGGGGGTGCCGGCGACGACCTCGTACAGGTGGTCGATGCGGGCGGTGTGCCTGCGCAGGCGCCGCAGCACCGCGAGCGCCAGCACCAGGTTCATCAGGAACAGAACGCCGGCGAGAGCCGGCACGGCGATTGCGTAGGACACTGTCCAACTCCCGGAGAGGGGGCACGAACGAGGCGCCCGGCCACCGGACGGCAGCCGGGCACCGGTCGGTCTCAGCACCAATACTGGGCGCTCGAGTTGGTGATGCAGGAGCCGCAGTGCGAGGTGCCGTTCGGGTAGTAGCAGCAGTACTTCCAGTAGTCCGCCCTGCAACACTGGTAGTCGCAGTCGGTCGCCCGGGCGACGGTGTGCGGGGCGACCATCTCCAGCAGCCGATCGGCCAATTTGGTCATGGCACGCATGAAGCCTTCCTTTCGGTCGGTGGGCTGGTGGCCGCAGCATGCGTCACCCTCCTGAACGATTTCTCAATGGTTTCTCAACGGCCTCCATCGGCCCAGGCAGAGCGCCGGTTCTCCGGACGCCGCGGCCCGGCCGGCCGATCCGGGGTGTTGCGCTGGACGGGAATCACCTGCCAACATGCGGGCGGTAAGGGATCAGCCGAAAGAATCCGTCCCACTGGCCTCGGCGAGCCCGGCGCGGGCCGGCGACTCCACGACCGACGTGTCCCGGCCGCACTCCGGCCCGTCATCCCCATTGCCCGACTCGTGAGGTTGCGATCATGCAGTACGTCGACGTGGCGTGCCGGCTGTTGCTGCTCACCACGTTCGCGCTCGCGCTGGCGAGCAAGGTGACCAGCCGCACGGCCTGGAGAGAGTTCGTCGAGTCCGTCAGGGCGATGAGGGTCGCCCGTGGCGCGGCGGCCCGGCCGGTCGCCGTCGCGGCCGCCGTGGCGGAGGCCCTCGTGGTCGTCCTGGCCGCGATCCCGCTGCCGTGGGCGGGGACGGCGGCGTTCGTGCTGGCGGCCGGGTTGCTGGCCTGCCTCACGGTCGCCGTCGTGCGCGTCGTCCGGCGCGGGGCCGCCGTGTCGTGCCGCTGTTTCGGCGCCTCGACCACGCCCATGGGGGTGCAGCACGTGGTGCGCAACCTCGTTCTCCTCGCGGTCGCCCTGCTCGGGCTGGCCGGCGCGTCGGCCCCCCAGCCCGCCGACCTCGCGCTCGCCGCCGTCGTCGGCATCTTCGGCGCCATCGCCGGGCTGCTCATGTCGCGCTGGGACGACCTCACCGCCCTGCTGCGCGGCTGACCGGGGTCGGAGGCGCAGCGTGCTCACGAACTCGCCGACGCGGGCCGGGCGGACGGCCGGGTAGCGGTCGTCGTCCGGCGGGTTCGGCTTGCCCCGCCTCAGGGGTACTGAAGGGCGACGTACTCCCTGGGTGGGTGGCCGTCGCCTGCCGCCGCGCGGCCCGAACACGACGACAGCCAGGATGACGGCCGCGTCGCCGTCGGCGGGGTTGCGTGGTTCGGGGACGACGTCGCCGCCCCGTCGCCGGAACTCCTCGACGGCGCCCTTCTCCCCGAGGTGGCCCCAGCCGCCAGCCAGCGACATGGCCCTGTTCACAGAGGTGCCAACCTCATCCGCCGCAGGAGCAGGCGCTGGTGGCGGCGTGGGTACAGGGCCTGACGCGGGTGCACTGCACGCGGGCGCACGGGAAGGCGACAGCAGCGATTCCCACCCTTTCAGCCACTAGGCGGGCCGCTGGCCCATCCATATTTTGAGCGACATGAAGCAGCGTGGGCACGAAACACCCAGCACACGCCCCACGACCGAGCAACGCTGCATCGCAGCAGTGTGTCTGATCTTCGCGGCAGCAGTGACCGTCGAGGGACTGCTGACGATCGCTGGAGTGATCCACGGAATCAACGGTGCGGGCGAGGACCTCTCCACCCCTTGGAATGTGCTGATGGGGCTCTTCACCGCGGCCTTCGGAATCTTTGCCACCATCAGCCTGGTGGACGACCTCCGGACCGGCAACTGGCAAGAGCCGTCCTCTTCGGGCGAGAACAACGGGGCTGACGAGGGCGACGATCCCGCAACAGACCTCGACGATGTCGATGACGGCTGGTGACCGCCCACAGTGGGTTTTCGGCAGGCCGGGTCAGGCCAGGATCTGGCGGAGCTTGTGGGCGAATGCGGTGGGGTGGGTGACGAAGCCTGAATGCCCACCCGGGACCATGATCGGCTTGACGCCCAGTCGTTCGGCCAGCGCCAGTGCCGTGTCGTGGGGCAGTTGCCCGCGCGACTGCTCACCGACTGCCACCACGACGTGGGTGGAGGGGTCCACGACGGGCTTGTACGACATGTACGGCAGTGCCGCATGCCCGAAGAAGAACTCCAGGTTGGTCTGCATCCGGGCGAGCTTGGCCTGCATCTGCGCCATCGCTTCCGGCGACTCCGCGATTCCGCCGGGCGGGTCCGGGTCCCACTTGTCGAAACCGGCGCCGGCCGCGAAGAGCGCCATCGCCGCCTCCACCCCGCCGCTTCGGTACGCCTCGTCCACCTCGTGGCCCAGCTTCCTGCGGGGATCGTCGGCGGGGAGGAGGGAGACGGCGGGCGGTTCGTGGGTGACCACCGTACGTACCAGGCCGGGATGGCGGGTGGCGAGGGCCAGGGCGATCAGCCCGCCGCTGCTGTTGCCGAAGACGTGCGCCGGTCCGCCGCCGGCGGCTTTCAGGACCCAATGGGCGTCCGCCACCTGCGTCTCCATCGACACGTCCGGAGGCGGGCCGTCGGACCGGCTGCGGGAGACGCCGCGGCAGTCGTAGGAGACCACCGTGTAGCTGTCGGACAGCAGCGGCGTCATCCCGGTGAAGTCCCTGGCGTCGTCGGTGCCGCCGGCGATCAGCAGCAGTAACGGGCCCGAGCCCGTCACTTCGTAGTACAGCTCCTCGCTCATGCCTCTTCCTCCGGTGATTCGAGGGCGGCCGCGATCGCGCGCCGCCATGGTTCGTCCCAGGTCAGCCGTCCCTGCCGCAGGTCCTCGACCACACCGCGGACCCACTCCAGTTCGGCGGTGAGCACCGCGCGGCGGTACTCCTCCTCCAGCAGGAACAGCCGTGGCACCTCACCGGCGGACCTCAGCGTCGACTCGACCTCCGCCAGGGCCCCGGCCAGCGCGTGGGCGCGTGTCTCCAGCTCCTTGCGCGCTGCTTCCGGTGGGAGCCCGACCAGTATCGAAACGGCCGCGACGAACTCCGGGAACTCGCCGCCCGTGGTGCGCAGCATCTCGCGCAGCCAGCGTTCGGCGGTTTCGCGCCCCAGGTCGGTGATGGCGTAGACGGTGCGGTCCGGGTGGCTCTCGGTGCTCTCCCGCTGCAGCACCGCCACCAGGCCGAGGCGGGTCAGCCGGTCGATGGTCTGGTACAGACTTGCCCGGCGCCTGACGTTCACGACACGGTCCTTGCCGTACAGCTCGATGAGCTTCTGCATGCGGTAGACGTGCATGGGTTCCTCGGTGAGCAACCCCAGCACGATGAGTCCGAGGACGGAACGTTGCGCCATAGTCATACTCTAACTAGTCAGATTATGGCTAACAAGCGCGAAGAGGGTCCGGCACGGCAGCACGACGTGTGCGATGCACGCTACCGTCCGCGACGGCATCATCGACCGCGACCCTGCTCGCGCGACGGGGCCGGCAACGCACCTGGCCGGACCGAGGACTCTGGAAGATCGCTTCCCGCGACAGGAATGATCGTTTCCCGAACC
>NZ_JBSFGJ010000421.1:0-8180 GCF_053596515.1 Nonomuraea sp. NPDC001684 | reverse complement strand
GCCGCGGCGGTCGCGGCGGCGGGCGCGTTCTCCGGGAAGTGGCAGGCCACGCGGTGGCCGTCGGCCAGCTGCTCCAGGGGCGGCTCGACCGTCTTGCAGATCTCCTGCGCCTTCCAGCAGCGGGTGTGGAAGCGGCAGGCGGGCGGCGGGTTGAGCGGGCTGGGCACGTCGCCGGTGAGCCTGATGCGCTCGCGTTCCTTGCGCGCCTTGGGGTCGGGCACGGGCACGGCCGACAGCAGGGCGTTGGTGTAGGGGTGCATCGGCGAGCTGTAGAGGCTCTTGCGGTCGGCGATCTCGACGATCTTGCCCAGGTACATGACCGCGACCCGGTCGCTGATGTGGCGCACCACCGACAGGTCGTGGGCGATCACGACGTAGGTCAGGTCGAGCTCGTTCTGCAGGTCCTCCAGCAGGTTGACGACCTGGGCCTGGATGGACACGTCGAGCGCGGAGACCGGCTCGTCGGCGATGATGAGCTTGGGCTTGAGCGCGAGCGTGCGGGCGATGCCGATGCGCTGCCGCTGACCGCCGGAGAACTCGTGCGGGTAGCGGTTGTAGTGCTCGGGGTTGAGCCCGACCAGGGCGAGGATGTCCTGGACCGCCTTCTTGACGCCGTTCTCGGTCTGCACGCCCTGGATGCGGAAGGGCGCGCCGACGATGGTGCCGACGGTGTGGCGGGGGTTCAGCGACGAGAACGGGTCCTGGAAGATCATCTGCATGTCGCGGCGGAGCGGCCTGAGCCTGCCCTGCCCCATGTGCGTGATGTCCTGGCCCTCGAAGACGACCTTGCCGCCGGTCGGCTCAAGGAGCCTGGTGACCAGGCGGCCGGTGGTGGACTTGCCGCAGCCGGACTCCCCCACCAGGCCGAGCGTCTCGCCCTTGTAGACGTCGAAGCTGACCCCGTCGACCGCCTTGACGGCGCCGACCTGCCGCTTGAGCAGGCCCTTCGTCACCGGGAAGTGCTTCTCCAGCCCCTGGACGGAAAGAAGCGGCTCGTTCGCGGTCACCGTCTCGCTCACTGGCTCTCCAGCACTGGCTTGATCTCGTTCTCCCACAGCTCCCGCCGCTCCGTCCTGCTCATGTGGCAGCGCACCAGGTGGCCGCCCTCGGTCTCGATCAGGCCGGGCACCTCGCTGCTGGACTTGCCCCCGGTGCGCTCGGCGTAGGGGCAGCGGGGGTGGAAGGCGCAGCCCGAAGGCACGTTGATCAGGGACGGCGGCGAGCCCTTGATCGGCAGCAGCCGTTCGGTGGGCTCCCGGTCGAGGCGGGGCATCGATCCCAGTAGACCCCATGTGTAGGGGTGCTCGGGACGGTAGAAGATGTCGTCGGCGGTGCCGTACTCGATGCACTTGCCGCCGTACATGACCAGGATGTCGTCGGACAGCTCGGCCACCACGCCCAGGTCGTGGGTGATGATGATCAGCGCGGAGTTGAACTCGCGCTGCAGGTCGACCATGAGGTCGAGGATCTGGGCCTGCACGGTCACGTCGAGCGCGGTGGTCGGCTCGTCGGCGATGAGCAGTTCGGGGTCGCACGACAGCGCCATGGCGATCATCGCGCGCTGGCGCATGCCGCCGGAGAACTCGTGCGGGTAGGAGTCGACGCGGCGCTGCGGCTCGGGGATGCCCACGCGGCCCAGCATGTCCACGGCGTGCTTCTTGGCGACGGCCTTGGTGACCTTGTGGTGGATCCGGTACGCCTCGACGATCTGGTCGCCGACCGTGTAGAAGGGGTGCATCGCCGACAGCGGATCCTGGAAGATCATCGCCATCTTCTTGCCGCGCAGCCCGCGCACGTGCTCCTGCGAGGCGCCCACGAGCTCCTCGCCGTCGAGCCAGATCTCGCCCGAGACGTTGGCGCCCTTGCCCTTGTGCAGGCCGAGGATGCCGAGGCTGGTCACCGACTTGCCCGAGCCGGACTCGCCGACGATGCCGAGGGTCTTGCCGCGTTCGAGGCTGAAGGTCAGCCCGTCGACGGAGCGGACGAGGCCGTCGTCGGTCGGGAAGTGGATCTTCAGGTCCTTGACGTCGAGGAAGGGACTCACGCCAGCCTCACTCTCGGGTCAACGACCGCGTAGAGCAGGTCGACGATCAGGTTGGCCAGGATGATGAAGGCCGCCGCGACGATCGTGACGCCCATCACCTGGGGAAGGTCGTTGTTGCTGATGGCGTCGACGGCGTACTTGCCGATGCCGGGCAGCGAGAAGGTGCTCTCGGTCAGGACGGCGCCGCCGAGCAGCAGCCCCAGGTCGAGGCCGAACATGGTGACCACGGGGGTGAGCGTGGCCCGCAGCCCGTGTTTGAGCACCACCTTCCGCTCGGGCAGGCCCTTGGCCCTGGCCGTGCGGATGTAGTCCTCCGACATGGTCTCCAGCATGCCCGCGCGGGTGAGGCGGGCGTAGCCGGCGGCGTACAGGAAGGCGAGCGTCACCCAGGGCAGCATGAGGTTGTTGGCCCAGGTGAGCGGGTCTTCGCTGATCGGCACCCAGTCGGCCACGTCGCCGACCAGGCCGAGCTGGTCGCGGAAGATGGCCAGGGAGACGATGCCGGTGAAGAAGATCGGCAGCGAGACGCCGGCCAGGGCGATGCCCATGGACAGGCGGTCGAAGAAGCTGCCGCGGCGCAGCGCCGACAGCACGCCGGTGGCCACGCCGAAGATGACCCACACCACGGCCGCGCCGAGCGCCAGCGACAAGGTGATCGGCAGGCGGTTGAGCAGGTCGGGCAGGACCGGGTTCTGGCTGACGTAGCTGTAGCCGAAGCAGGGCGCCGGGCAGTGCTCGATGCCGGGGCCGTAGTTGCGGTCGACGCCGACGAAGATGCCCTGCACGAAACGCCCGTACTGGACCAGGATCGGGTCGTAGAAGCCGAGGCGCACAGCCGTGTCGTGGATCACCTCGGCGTTGGCCGCCTTGCCCACGTACCGGGAGGCCAGGTCGTCAGCGGACATCCCAGCGAGCCGAGGCACGAGGAAGAAGATGGCGAACGTCGCGATGCTCACCACGAAGAGCAGCATGACGGCCGCTATCAACCGTCTGAGAATGTATGTGAACACTGATCTCGGCCATGGCGGCCGGGCCTTGTGAGCCCGGCCGCCGAAGCCTTCACCTGCTTTCGGTACGGGACGTTCCGGCAGTTGGCGCCGTTGTTACTGGGTGCTCAGCGTGAGGAACTCGTACATGCCCCAGTTCTGGGAGACGAAGACGTTCTTCAGCTGCGGCGGACGGTAGAACAGGCCGTGCGCCCAGACGTAGGGAAGGATGTAGGCCGACTCCATGACCTGCTTGTCGACAGCGGCCCAGATGCTGTTGCGCTTGGTCGCGTCGGTCTCGCCCGCGGCCTGGTCGATCAGCTCGTCGATCTTGGGGTCCTTCACGCCGAGGTTGGTGTTACCGGCGGGACGGATGACCCGGCTGTCGACGATCTGCTGGAAGAAGCCGAAGCCCTCGGGGTAGTCGGCGCCCCAGCCGTAGACCATGAGGCCCAGGTTGTTCTTCTTGGCGAAGTCGGGCTTGCCGGCGTACAGCTTGAAGTAGTCACCCTGCGGGAAGCCCTTGAGCTCCAGCTTGATGCCCACGCGGCCGAGCGACTGCTGCAGCGACTCGGCGGTCTGCTTCTCGGCCGAGCGCTCGTTGCGGAAGGAGATGGTGGTGCTGAAGCCGTTGGGCTGGCCGCAGGCCGCCAGTTCTTCCTTGGCCTTGGTGAGGTCACCGGTCGGGTTGGCCTCGACGCCGTAGGGGTCGATCTTCTCGTAACCGGTCATCTTGGCCGGCATGAGGCTGAGGGCCACGTCGCCACCGGCGTCCGGGCCGCCGTAGGCGCCCTGGATGGCCGAGCGGTCGGTCGCGTACAGCACGGCCTTGCGGCAGTGGATGTTGTCGAACGGCGGCACGTCACCGTTGATGTTGGTGAACCAGGTGCGGTCGATCGGGGCCGAGTCGGCGTACTGCTTGACCTTCTCGTCGGTCAGGACCGTCTTGCGGGCGTTGGCCGCCACGCCGGTGCTGTTGACCTTGACGTCGATCTTGCCGGACAGCAGGCGCTGGTCGAGGTCGTCCTCGTTCTGGCCCAGCAGCACCTCGATCGAGTCGTTGAGCTGCTTGCGGTTGGGGTCGGTCGCCGCGTCCCAGTTCGGGTTCTTGACGAGCTCGATGCGCTTGGTGAGCTCGTGCGCCTTGAACATGTACGGGCCGGTCGCGACCGGGTGCTCCTTGTACTTCGAGCCGGTGTCCTTGGCCTCGGGCACGGGGGCCGTCTGCGGGAGCATGGCGAAGTAGTCGAAACCGCCGTACGCCTTCTTCAGGTGGAAGACGATGGTCTGGTCGTCGGGGGTCTCGATCGCCTTGAAGTCGTCGAGCTTGCCCTTCATCTTGTACGGGCCGGTGTAGCTGCCGACGTCGAGCCAGTCGTTGAAGTACGTCGGGCCGCTGGGCAGGATGTCCTTGTCCAGCGAGCGCGCCACGCCGTACTTGACGTCCTTCGAGGTGACCGGGGTGCCGTCCTCGAACTTGACGCCCTTGCGCAGCTTGTACGTCCACGTCTTGCCGCCGTCGCTCGGCGTGCCCAGGCCCTCGGCCAGGTCGCCGACGAGCTGCAGGCCCTCCTCGCCGGGGACCGGCTTGAACATGGTGAGCGCGCGCGTGTAGAGGCGGGCGAAGTTCCAGGCGTAGCCGTAGTACATGTCGCCCGGGTCCACCGAGTCGAAGTCGCCGGGCATGCCCATGTGCAGGGTGCCGCCGACCTTCTCCGACGGGTTGATGACCGCCGTCACGCCCGCGTTGTACTTGCTGGACGGCTTGTCGTCGCTGCCCGAGCCGCTGGTGTTCTTGCTGCCACCGCCGCCGCCACACGCGGAGACGACCACGGCGAGAGCGGCGGTCACCGCGATCGCCGACGCCTTAGATCTCATCTTCATCGACCTGACACACCCCTTGAATCTAGGAGTTGAGAGAACTTGCGGATAACTACTCACGAGGCCTTATCGGGCCTTGGGATCGAAGGCGTCCCTGAGGCCGTCACCGAGCAGGTTGAACGCCAGCACGGTGATGAAGATCGCGAGGCCGGGGAAGATCATGAAGTTGGGCGCCACGTCGTAGTTGTGGACCGCCTCAGCCAGCATGCCTCCCCACGTGGGGGTCGGCGGCCGCACGCCCACGCCGAGGAAGGAGAGTGCGGCCTCGAACAGGATGTTCGACGGGATCAGCAGCGTCGAGTACACGAGGATCGGCGCGAGCAGGTTGGGCAGGATCTCCTTGAACAGGATCGTGTGGCTGCGCGCGCCCAGGCTTCTGGAGGCGTCGACGAACTCCCGCTCGCGCAGGGAGAGCGTCTGGCCCCGGATGATGCGCCCGATGTAGGGCCAGTTGAAGAAGCCGATGATGAACACCAGCAGGCTGATCCTGAGGGTGTCGCCCGACATGCCGAACGCCTTGTCGGGGATGACGCCGGCCAGCGCCAGCGCGAACACCAGCAGCGGGAAGGCGAGGAAGATGTCCATGAGGCGGGAGATGATGGTGTCGACCCAGCCGCCGAAGAAGCCGGCGATCATCCCCAGCACGGTGCCGATCACCACGCACAGCAGCGTCGCGAAGAACGCGATCAGCAGCGAGATGCGGGCGCCGTACAGGATCCGGCTGAACAGGTCGCGGCCCGTGGTGGGCTCGACACCGAACAGGAAGTCCCAGCTCATGCCGCCGAAGGCGCCGATCGGAGCCTGGATCGCCGGGTCGATCTTCTCCCGGTGCCATTCGGCCGGGTCGTGACCGAACCACGACACCAGCAGCGGCGCGAAGATCGCCACGAGGATCAGCAGGACGATGACGATGCCGCCGATCATCGCGATGCGGTCGCGCTTGAGGCGCATCCAGGCGATCTGCCCGAGGGAACGCCCCCGGATGACTGAAGACTCCGCCCCCTCAAGAACGGTCTCCGGCCCGGCCTCGACGGCCGAGTCAGGAACATCGAGCGGTGCGGTCATGCCAGTGGCCCCCTGGATTCCAGACGACGTCGTCCGTGTCGGCGCGACCCGGTCAGGGTAGTGCGCCCGTGCAAGGCGAGTCCGCAGAGTCGCGGCCCCAGGAGGCAGAATCTATGGCCTGAGCTGGTATGACCAGTCCCTCAGCGCTCGATGTGGCTCAACTGTGATTGACGCGAAACTTATTCGTATCGATCTTGATGTGAATGTCTACGGCCCGTCCCGGTTGGGTCTCGGAACTGTGACAGTGCCGATCCACGACCGTTTCCGTCCGAAATCAGCTGATGCCGCGGCGCTTCAGAAGCGCTTCGATATCGGAGAAGTCATCGTCGTTCTTGGGGGTCTTCGCGGCCACCGACGGCTGGGGCTTGTTCGCTACGGGCTGAACCGGCGGCTTCCCTCCCGGCTCGGGAGCGGCCTTCTTCTTGCGCCCCACGGACAGCCTGCGGCCGCGCATCACCCCGGAGACCACGAACAGCACGGCGGCCAGGCCCGCCACGGCCACACCGGCCCACACCATCGGGTTGAGCACCAGCCCGGTGACGAACCCCACCGCGGTCGCCCCGATCGTCCACAGCGCGCTGAGCGCGCCGGTCAGGTAGGCCGCCACCGGCAGCAGGGACCAGGCCGCCAGCCTCATCCCCGCGGCCGCACCCCGGCGCCTGAAGGCCAGGAAGCTCAGCACCAGCCCTACCGCCGTCACCCCGGCGCACAGCGGCAACCAGGCGATCTGATTGAACATTAAGGCCGCCCCTCGTCTCGACTACGCCTTCCATCCTGGCACGCGAAACGCCGGGGGCCTCTCCTCCGCGAGGACCAGACGCCCCCTAGGGGATCAGCGCGCGCAGATCGGCGACGCCGACGCCGGCCAGCGAGGAGACCACCAGACGGCCGGGGGCCGGCTCGACGGGCAGCAGGTTGGGGACGGCCACGACGGCGCAGCCGGCCGCCGTGGCGGCCGCCACGCCGTTGGGTGAGTCCTCCAGCACCACGCAGCGCACCGGCTCGACGCCGAGCAGCCCGGCTGCCTTGAGGTAGGGCTCGGGGTCGGGCTTGGTCCGCTCGACGTCGGCGGCGGTGACGACGACGTCGAAGCGGTCTTCGCCGAAGCCCTTCAGCACGGCGTCGGCGATCTCCTTCATCGACGAGGTGACCAGGCCGACCGGCACCCCCTCGTCGCGCAGCGCCTCCAGCAGCTCCGCGGCCCCCGGCATGACGGCGACGCCCTCGGCCAGGCGCTCGACCATGCCGGAGACCATCCACTCCTGCACCGTCGGCGCCGGGACGTCGGCCCCGGAGACCGCGAGCATGTAGTCGAGCGTGCGCTCCATGGACCCGCCGACCAGGTGGGCCTGGTGCTGGGGCGTCCACTCGGCGCCGAGCCTGGCCATCACCCTGGTCTCGATCTCCAGCCAGACCTTCTCGCTGTCGACGAGCAGGCCGTCCATGTCGAAGAAGACCGCTTCCACGTGCTTTCCCCCGATGACGAACTAGACGTTGAAGTACTTGGCCTCGGGGTGGTGCGCGACCAGCGCCGAGGTGGCCTGCTCGGGGTGGAGCTGGAACTCCTCCGACAGGCTGACGCCGATGCGCCCCGGGTCGAGCAGCTCGAACAGCTGCTGCTGGTCCTCCAGGTTGGGGCAGGCCGGGTAGCCGAAGGAGTAGCGGCAGCCCTGGATGTTGACCTTGAGCATGTCGTCGAGGGTCTCCTGACCGCCGATGCCCCACTCCGCGCGCACCCGGGCGTGCCAGTACTCGGCCAGCGCCTCGGTGAGCTGCACCGACAGGCCGTGCAGCTCCAGGTAGTCGCGGTAGGCGTCCTTGGCGAACAGCTCGGCGGTGGCCTGGGAGATCTTGGCCCCCATGGTGGCCACCTGGAAGCCGACGACGTCGACCTCCCCGGAGTCCTTGCTCCGGAAGAAGTCGGCCAGGCACAGGTGCCGGTCGCGGCGCTGACGCGGGAAGGTGAAGCGGGTGCGCTCGTTGCCGTCGTCGCCCAGGATGATCAGCGAGTCGCCGTCGCTGACGCACGGGAAGTAGCCGTAGACGACGGCCGCCTCCAGCAGGCCCTCGGTCTGCATGCGCTCCAGCCACATGCGCAGCCTGGGCCGGCCCTCGGTCTCGACCAGCTCCTCGTAGCCGGGCCCGTCGCCGCCCCTGGTGGGCTTGAGGCCCCACTGGCCCAGGAACAGGGCGCGCTCGTCGAG
>NZ_JBSFGJ010000420.1:0-8183 GCF_053596515.1 Nonomuraea sp. NPDC001684 | reverse complement strand
TACCTGGACCTGGCCAGGAACCCGCTGGACGTCGTGCTCGGCCGGGCCGAACGGCGCCGCCCCGCCGACGTCTCCACCATCACCAAGCGCTGGCGGCCCCACCTGCGCGGGCTGGAGCACGAGCCGACCCTCATGGCGCCCATGCGCCGCGACGACTCCGGGTGGTTCGACCACAACATCATGCCGACCCAGCTGCCCGTGTCGTTGTGGCAGTTCAGCCGGGCCGCCGCCGACCGGGAGCGCGTCGACCGGCTCCGCGAGGAGGCGAGCTGGGACTGGACGGCGGTGCACACCCAGCGCACCAAGGAGGAGTCCGGGCACGAGGAGCCCTGGTACGAGTACCTCGCCGGCCGCAACCCCGGCTTCCCCGAGCGGATGCTGCGCAGCGCCATCGACACCTGCGTCCAGCGGCTGGAGTCCATCGCGGCCGACCCGGTGGACCCCGCCGTCGGCCCCGACGCGTTCGGCATCCACGACTGGCAGGACCGCAACCCGGTCGTCACGGAGGCATTGCTGCAGCTGACCACCGGATCGCCGCAGGTGCTCTACAACGGCGCGCTGGCGCAGATGCACCTGCGGTACTTCGACGCCGAGGAGCGCCGTCCGGGCCTGCCCGCCGACGTCGCCGCGCTGGTCACGAGCATCGACGCCGAGCACACCGTGGTCGAGCTGGTCAACCTCGGCGCGGCGCCGCGCTCGCTCGTGGTGCAGGCGGGCACGTTCGCCGAGCACGTCATCCACGAGGTCCGCGCCGACGACGAGCCGCCCGCTCCCGTCGAGGGGCCGCATGTCCGCGTGCGGCTGCCGGGCTCGACGCACGTACGGCTCACCCTGACGATGACGCTGCGCGGCGGGACACCCACCTACGAGGCCCCGCCGATGGAGGTGCGGCGATGAGGGCCGAGCTGCCGCGGCTGGGCCTCGGCACCGCCCCCATCGGCAACCTGTTCCAGGACGTCTCCGAGCAGGACGCGGCCGCCACGGTGGCCGCCGCCGTCCAGGAGGGCGTCACCTACTTCGACACCGCGCCCCGCTACGGCCACGGGGTCGCCGAGGACCGGCTCGGCCGCGCGCTCGCGACCGGTGGCGGGGCCGCCGAGCCGGTGATCTCCACCAAGGCGGGCTGGCTGCTGCGCCCCGGGCAGAAGGTGGTCACCGACTGGACGGAGCGCGGCATCCGCCAGTCGCTGGAGTCCAGCCTGGAACGGCTCCGGCGGCCCTCCGTCGACATCCTGTACCTGCACGACCCCGACGACTTCCCCGAGGACGTGCGCCGTACCGCCTACCCGGCCGTGCGCAGGCTGCGGGAGGAGGGGCTGGCCGGGGCCATCGGCTTCGGCATGAACCACAGCGAACCGCTGGCCGCGTACGTGGCCGAGTTCGACGTGGACGTCGTCCTCATCGCCGGGCGTTTCTCGCTGCTCGACCACGACGCGCTGACGACCCTGCTGCCGCTGTGCCTGAAGACCGGCACGGCGGTGGTCGTGGGCGGCGTCTTCAACACCGGGCTGCTCGCCGACCCGCGTCCGGAGGCCATGTTCGACTACCGGCCGGTGCCGGGCGGCGTGCTGGCGCGGGCCGAGCGCTGCCGCGCCGTCTGCGCGGAGTTCGGGGTGCCGCTCGCCGCGGCGGCCGTCCAGTTCCCCTTCCTCCATCCCGCCGTGCGGTCGGTCGTGGTGGGCTGCCGGTCGGCGGCCGAGGTGAAGGACAACGCGGCCGCCTGGCGTACGGACATCCCGCCGGAGCTGTGGCGCCGGCTCGCCGAGGAGGGCTTCGTCCCTCCCGAGCTGCTGGACGGATAGAGGAAGACCCCGGTGGGGCGGGTTCGCCGCCCCGCCCCCCGTTTCTCAGTCGTTCTCGCGAGCGGCCAGGTACTCGGCGAGGCCGGCTCCGGTCAGCGGGTAGTAGTCCGACAGCCGGCCGCCCTCGTCCAGGCGGCGGCGGGCGAACTGCTCGCGGTCCTGGTGCAGGAGGGCGTCCTCGGCCACCGCCAGGGCGCTCCGCTGCGGGACGACCACCGCTCCGTCCTCGTCGGCGACGATCAGGTCGCCGGGCGTCACCAGCGCGCCGCCCACCCCTACCGGGACGTTGAAGGCCGAGGGGAACAGCTCGGCCTGCGAGGCGTAGTGCGGCGTCACGCCCGTGCACCAGATCGGCACGCCGAGCGCGCGCACCCGCTCGGCGTCGCGCACCCGCCCGTCCACGACGATGCCGGCGCCGCCGCGCAGCTTGAAGTAGCGGACGAGCATGTCGCCGAGGCAGCCGGTGAAGTGGCTGGCCTGCGCGGAGACGACCAGCACGTCGCCGGGCCGGATGGATTCCAGCACCGCCCACAGCGCGGTCTTGCGCTCGGCGTCCTCCTGTCCGGTGCCGGAGAAGACGTCCTCGCGCTGGGGCAGGAACTGCAGGGTCACCGCGCCTCCGGTGATCCGTACGCCCGGCTCCCTGTGCAGGGGGACGGGGCCGTCGATGAAGGTGCGGGTGATGCCCATCTGGTGGAGCTTGGCGCACGCGGTGGCGGCGCTCACGTCCGCGAGGGCGTCCACCAGGCCCGCGCCGGGCCGGACGAAGGGCGAGGAGTGCGCCGGTCCCAGCATCGTCTCGTAGACGCCCGTCTCCGGTGCCCCGACATGCCCGTTCGTGCTCATTTCTGCCTCATCCCAACGCATCGACAATTATCGCCTATCGATGGTAGATGTAACTGCCGACCGACGAGGGCTGTCAACCGTGAGAGGAGACCGGGATGCCGGCGGGGCCGACGGAGTGGTTCGAGGAAGCGCGGTTCGGGATGTTCGTCCACTTCGGGCTCTACAGCCTCGCCGCCCGGCACGAGTGGGTGCGCAGCCGGGAGAAGATGTCCGACGAGGACTACGACCGCTACCTGGAACAGTTCGACCCCGACCTGTTCGACGCGGCAGAGCTCGCCAGGAGCGCCCGCGCCGCCGGGATGCGCTACGCGGTGCTGACCGCCAAGCACCACGACGGGTTCTGCCTGTTCGACTCCGAGCTCACCGGCTACACCAGCGCCCGCGCGACGGGCCGGGACCTGGTCGCCGAGTTCGCCGCGGCCATGCGGGCCGAGGGCCTGCGCGTGGGGCTCTACTACTCGCTGCTCGACTGGCGTCACCCCGACTTCACCATCGACCAGTACCACCCGCTGCGCGACAGCGCGCCGCCGGACGCGAACGCCACGCGCGACATGGCCCGCTACCGGGCGTACATGAACGGGCAGATACGCGAGCTGCTGACCGGGTACGGCCCGATCGACCTGCTCTTCTTCGACTTCACCTACCCGGCGAAGGGGCCCGCCGACTGGGGCGCGGAGGAGCTGATGGCGACCGCGCGCGCCCTGAACCCGCAGATCGTGGTGAACGACCGCCTCGGCATCCCCGGCGACTACGTGACGCCCGAGCAGTACCAGCCCGACCGGCCGCTCACCCGTGACGGCGGCCAGGTCAGGTGGGAGGCGTGCCACACGCTCAACGGCTCCTGGGGCTACGACCGCGACAACCACGACTACAAGGACCCGGCGCTGCTGATCCGGATGCTCGTCCAGTCCGTCGCGTGCGCCGGCAACCTGCTGCTCAACGTCGGGCCCACCGGCCGGGGCGCGCTCGACCCGCGGGCCCGGCACACGCTGGGCGCGATCGGGGAGTGGATGTCCCTGCACGCCAGGGCCGTGCACGGCGCGGGGCCGAGCGCGTTCACCCCGCCGCCCAACGCCCTCTACACCCAGCGGGCCGGCCGCCTCTACCTGCACCTGCTGTCCTGGCCGCTCAAGCACGTCCACCTGCCCGGCCTCGCCGGACGCGTGCGCTACGCGCAGTTCCTCCACGACGGCTCCGAGGTGCGCTTCCACCAGGCGGACGGAGACCAGCACGAGCACAACAACCTCGCCCTGCCGGGCCAGCCGCCGGGCACGCTCACGCTGACCCTGCCCATCGCCGCGCCGGACGTGCCGCTGCCGGTCGTCGAGCTCGTGCTGCGCGACGACGATGGTTCCTGACGTCACCGCGCGGCCGGTGTGGGACGCGGTGCCCGCCGAGGCCCGCGACGCCGTCCTGGCCGCCGCGGCCGAAGAGCTGGCCCGGCCGGCCCCGCGCCTGTCCCCGGACGACTGGGCCCGGACGTTCCGCGACGGGGCGCGGGCCGTCCACGAGGACCAGGCGCGGCGGCTGCGCGAACGCGTGGACGTCCTCGCCCTGGCCGCCGTGCTCACCGGCGAGGTGGCCCCCGCGACCGCGCCCCCCGGAGCGTGCCCGCACCTGGACGCCGTCGTGGACGGGCTGATGGCGCTCGCCGAGACGAGCACGTGGTGCTGGGCGCCGCACGATCGCGGGGCCGCGGCCCGGGGCGAGGTCGTGCCCGATCCCGACGATCCCTTCCTCGACCTGGGCGCGGCCGAGATCGCGGCGCTGTTCGCCTGGGCCGACCACGCTCTGGGCCCGCATCTGGACGTCAGGGCCCCGGGGCTGCGCCGCAGGTTGCGCCGCGAGGCCGACCTGCGGGTGCTCACCCCGTTCGAGCGGGTGCGCGACTGGCACTGGATCGGCCGCGACGGCCGGGCGAACAACTGGAACCCCTGGATCCACGGGGCCGTCCTGGCGGCCGCGCTGCTGCTCTGCGACGACGTCCGGCGGCGCGAGTGCCTGGTACGCCTGGTCGCCGAGGGGCTGGACCACTACGTCACGGGGCTCCCCGACGACGGCGGGATCGACGAGGGCATCGCGTACTGGTGGCAGGGGGCGTGCCGGCTGCTGGAGGCGCTGGACCTGCTGGACGACCCCGGCCCGCCGGTGCTGCCCGCCCTGCTCGCCTACCCGCCGCGCATGCACCTCGGCGCGGACTGGTACGTCAACACCGGCGACGCTCCGGCCCGGCTCACCGGCGAGCGGCCGTGGCAGGTGCTCTTCCGCTGGGGCGAGCGCCTGGGGCGACCGGAGACCGTGGCGTACGCGGTGGCCGCCGCACGCGCGTCCGGCGGCGTCGTCCAGCCCAGGGCCGGGCTCGGGCGCGCCATGACCGCGCTGGCCGACCGGCGATGGCGCCGGGCGGTCGCGGCCGGCGGGACGCCGGACGGCTCGCCCTGGCTGGCCCGCGAGTGCTGGCTGCCGCGCATCCAGGTCATGGTCGCGCGCGAGCGGGCCGGGAGCGCGGACGGGCTGACCGTGGCGGCGAAGGCCGGCCACAACGGCGAGCACCACAACCACCTCGACGTCGGCTCCTACTGGGTGGCGCTCGACGGACGTCCGATGGTCGTGGACGTCGGCCAGCCGACCTACACCGCCGCGACGTTCGGCCCGCGCCGCTACGAGGAGTGGCCGTTCCAGAGCGCCTGGCACAACGTGCCCGAACCGGGGCACGGGCAGCTCCCGGGCCCGGAGCACGGCGCGCGGGACGTCGCCGTCCGGTTCGACGAGGGCCACGCCGTCCTGCGGGCGGACCTGAGCGCCGCCTATCCGGCGGGCCTGCTCACCCGCTGGGAGCGCGTCGTCCGGCTGGTGCGCGACGGCCCGGAGCCGTACGTCACCGTGGCGGACGAATGGGCCGCGGGCCCCCGGACCGTGCTGTTTCGGCACGTTCTCGCCGGCGAGGTCGAGTGCGGGCCGGGCCGGGCGGTCGTCACGGCGGACGGGGGACCGCCGCTCGAACTGCGCTGGGACGCCGCCGTCGGCGCCGCGTCCGTCGAGCACCGGGACATCGACGACCCGCGCCTCGCGCGCAGCTGGGGCTCCCGGCTGACCCGGCTGACGCTGGCCGTCACCGGCCAGGGGAGCGGCGGCCGGTTCGCCGTGAGCTTTCGCCGGCACGCACGAAATGACTCTTGAACAAGTTAGGTATGCCACATAACATCACCTATCGATAGGCGATGGACGTTGATGGTGGTCGATGTCGCCGCGTCGATCGTGTCGAGCCGTCACGCCGTCCGCCACGCCGGCCCGCGCAGCCCGACCCCCTCACTCAGGTGGCCCCCGGGCGGGCGGCTCCCGAAGGCGGCCAGTCCACCCCGACCTTCCACCGGTCATGACTATGCAATTGGAGCGTGCAGCGGATATGGGAACACAGTTGCGTCGGGCGTGCGCGGTCGCGGCAGCCGCCACCACCGTGGTGGCCGCGGCCACCGCCTGCGGCGGCGAGGACCCGGCGCAGGCCGGCGCCACGACTCTGCGGATCATCGTCAACATCAGCCCGAACCTGACCGAGCAGTACTGGAAGGGACTGTTCGCGAAGTACGAGCAGAGCCACCCGGGGGTGAAGGTCAACCTGGAGCTCACCGGGACCGTCTCGGCGACCGCCAAGCTCACCCAGGACCTCGCCGCCGGCGACCCGCCGGACATCGCCCAGCAGATCACCCCGACCAAGGAGAACGCCGCCCTGTTCGCCGACCTCACCGGCGAGGCGTGGACCGGCCAGACCCCGCTTGCCGACCAGTACGCCGTGGACGGCAAGCGCTACCTGGTCGGCGTCGGCCAGCAGATCCAGTCGCTGGTCTTCTACAACAAGGCCGCCTTCGCCAAGGCCGGTCTCGACGCCACCGCCATCAAGACGCTCGACCAGTTCCAGGACGCCATGGCCAAGCTGAAGAGCGCCGGCTACACGCCGCTGCAGAGCGCCGGGCAGTGGGTGCCGGGAGCGCAGTTCTCCCTGATCGCCGACTCCGGCGTGCTCACCGCCGACCCCGACTGGACGGTCAAGCGCAAGCAGAACCAGGTCTCCTTCGCCACCGGCGACTACCTGAAGTACCTCCAGCGCTTCCGCAGCTGGATCGACCAGGGCTACCTCGACAAGAGCGCGCTCGGACTGACCTACGCCGACGGGCAGACGGCCTTCCTCGAAGGCAAGTCCGCGATGTACGTCATGGGCTCCTTCTTCGTCCCGGCCGCCGACGCGGCGAAGAAGAGCGACGAGATCGGCGTCTTCTCCATGCCGACCGACGGCTCCCACCCCACCGGCCAGTACGGCAACATCGCCAGCCCGTACGTGGTCGTCAACGCCTCCAAGCACAAGGCTGCCGCGATCGACTTCGTGAAGTGGCTGGTCACCGACCCGGCCGCGATCGAGAGCCAGCTCGCCGCCGACGGCAACCTGCGCAAGGGCTTCACCTACAAGATGTCCAGCCTCGGCACGCAGGTCCAGAAAATCCTTGAGGAGGCACCGTCCGTGCTGGTCAAGTCGGGCGAGCGCCAGCCGGTCGAGGGCTATCCGGCCGAGCTCAACACGCAGGTGCAGAAGCTGTACACGGGCGCCACGGCCGAGCAGGTCGCCGCCGGTTTGGACAAGTGGTGGAACTCGCAGAGCTGACCCGGCGGCCGGAGCGGCAGGCGTCCGAGCCGCGGCGCCCGCGCCGCGAGTGGCTGCCGGCCAGGTACCGGGCCAAGGCGGTGACCTTCGGGCTGGTCGCGCCGTCCGTGCTGGTCTACACGGTGATGACCGTCGTCCCGGTGGGCGTGGCGGTCTACCTCAGCCTGACGGACTGGAACGGCTTCTCCGACGCGGTGTTCGTCGGCTTCGAGAACTACCTGCACCTGTTCGACGACCCGAGCTCGACCAGCGCCTGGTACGTGACCGCCCTCGTCGCCGTCACCGGCACCCTGCTCATGATCGGCGGCGGCCTGGCGTACGCGCTGCTGCTCAAGGAGCGCTCGCGGACGAACTCGTTCTTCCGCACGCTCGCCTACTACCCGCACGTGATCAGCGCGCTGATCCTCGGCTTCCTCTGGGCCGCGATCCTCGGCACGAACGGCGCCGTCAACAGCACGCTGCAGCACTTCGGCATCGGGCCCGTCGGCTTCCTGTTCGAGGAGAACCTCGCCCTGGTCTCGCTCATCGCGGTGATCGTGTGGGCCGGCTTCGGGTTCAACGTCGTGCTGTTCGTCGCCGCGCTCCAGACGGTCCCCGCCGAGCTGCTGGAGGCCGCGGCGATCGACGGCGCGACCCGGCGCCAGGCCAACCTGCGCGTGGTGATCCCGATGATCTCCCCGGTGGTGACCGTGGCCACCGTGCTGAACCTCATCGGCCTGATCAAGACCTACGACCTGGTCGTGAGCCTCACCAACGGCGGGCCCGCGGGCGCCACGCAGACGTACTCGTTCCTCATCCTCGCCAGGTCCTTCGAGGGGACGAAGGTCGGTTACGCCAACGCGCAGGCCGTGTTCCTCATGGTCGTGTGCGCCGGCCTCGCC
>NZ_JBSFGJ010000419.1:0-8189 GCF_053596515.1 Nonomuraea sp. NPDC001684 | reverse complement strand
GCGGTGTGCCCGGCCGTCCTGCGCTACTACGAGGGACCGAGCCCGTCGAGCCGGGGGAGCTGGGTGGGCGAGGACTCGGTGACCGGGTCCGTCGTCCGGGTGGCCGGGACGCGGCGGCTGCGGGCCGAGGTGCGGCTCACCCCGCTCCTGCCGCCGCCCGAGCCCGACCGCGGGCCGCGCGGACGGGCCGCCCTGGCCCGCGCCGCCGAGGAACGCGTGCGCGCCGGCCTCGGCTGACCGCACAGGCCGACCGCACACAACTGACCACACAGGCCCGCGCCGCGGGGGAGCGCGTGCGCGGCGGCCTCGACCGACCGTTACTCGACGTAAGGATTCACCGATGTGGGGCAATTCGCCGCCGTCCGGCCGTGGGCGGAGGTGGCCGCGACGGGTCGTGCTCTGGGGCGCGGCCGTCACGTTCGCCGTCTCGCTCGTGGCCGGCCTGGACGTGCACGACCGGCTCGTGCTGGGCGACATCGTGCCGCTCGGATCGCAGTCCCTGCGCGCGGACGACATCCTCCAGGACGCCTTCCACGCGGGCAACGCCGACCTGGTCCTGATCGCCCGCGCCGCGCGCCCGGTCGACGACCCCGAGATCGACGCCGCCGGGACGCGGCTCACCGAACGCGTCTCGGCCGATCCCGGCGTGTGGCGGGTCACCTCGTACTGGCGCGGCCACGAGCCCAGGCTGCGCAGCGGCGACGGGCGCGCGGCGGTCGTCCTGGCCCACCTGAGCGGCGACAACGCCGCTCGCAACGCCGCCGCCCGCCGGATCATGGACTCCCTGCACGGCCGCTACGGCCCCCTGTCGCTGACCGCCACGGGCGAGGCCCAGGTGCGCGTCGAGGCGCAGGACCGCAGCGAGACCGACCTGCGCACCGCCGAGCTGATCGCCGCGCCGCTGACCCTGGCCATCCTGTGCGTGGTGTTCGGCAGCCTGGTCGCCGCCCTGCTGCCGGTGCTGATCGGCGCGCTGGCGGTGATCGCCACCATGGCCGTGCTGCGCCTGCTCACCGAGGTCATGGAGATCTCGGTGTTCGCGCTGAGCATCTCCAGCGCGCTCGGCTTCGCCCTGGCCGTCGACTTCAGCCTGTTCATCGTCACCCGCTTCCGCGAGCAGCTCGCCCAGGGCCAGGACGCCGTCCAGGCCGTCTCCGTCACCATGCGCACCACCGGCCGGGCCATGGCCTGCTCGGCGGCCACCGTGGCGCTGTCCATGTCGGCGCTGCTGCTGTTCCCGTTCACCATCCTGCGCTCGCTGGCGGTCGGCGGGATGACGATCAGCCTGACGGCGGCCGCGGCCAGCCTCGTGGTGCTCCCGGCCGTGCTCACGCTGCTCGGCGACCGGGTCAACCGGCTTCCCGTGCCCGGCCCGTGGAACGCCGCGCGCTGGTCCGCGCCGCCGGTGGAGGACGGGCCCTGGTACCGCCTGGCGGTCGCCGTCATGCGCCGCCCGCTGGCGGTGGCCGTGCCCACCACCGCGCTGCTGCTGGCGATGGGCGCGCCGTTCCTGGGCGCCCGCTTCGGCACCCTGGACGACCGCATCCTGCCGCCCGACGCGCCCGCCGCCCGCGCGGCGCAGGCGCTGCGCGCGGAGTTCGGCGGGCAGCAGGTCGTCGGCGGCACCATGATCGTGCTGCCGGACCTGCGGATGACCGGGCAGAGCTCCGCCGGCCCGCTGGATGGCTACGCCAGGCGCCTGGCCGCCACCGACGGCGTGCTCCGGGTGGACACGGCCGGCGGCTCCTACAGCAGGGCCGCCACCGTGCCGGGGCCGGGCCGCCGGTTCACCGGCGAGGCGGGCACCTGGCTGCTCGTCACCACCGCGCACGAGCCGTACTCGGTGGCCAACAGCGAGCTCGTCCGGCGCCTGCGCGCGATCCCGGCCCCGGGCCAGGCGCTGTTCGCCGGGCCGGGCGCCGAGCTCGACGACATCAGGCAGAGCATCGCCGGCACGCTGCCCACGGCCCTGGCGCTGATCGCGCTGGCCACCCTGGCCATGGTGACGCTGCTGACCCGCAGCGTCGTGCTGGCCGTCAAGGCCCTGGTGATGAACGTGCTCAGCCTCACCGCCACCTTCGGTGCCCTGGTCCACGTCTTCCAGGACGGCCACCTGCGCGCACTGGTCGGCGACTTCACCGCCACCGGCAGCATCGACGCCCTCATGCCCACGCTGATCTTCTGCGTCGCCTTCGGCCTGTCCATGGACTACGAGATCTTCCTGCTGTCCCGGATCACCGAGGAGTACCGCGACCGCGGCGACACCGCCACCGCGGTCGCCACCGGGCTGCAGCACACCGGGCGGCTGTTCACCTCGGCCGCCGTCATCTTCGCCGTCGTCATGGCCGCCGTGGCGACCTCCGGCCTGGCCGTGCTCAAGATGATCGGGGTGGGCATCGCGGTGGCCGTCCTGGTCGACTGCACGCTGATCCGCACGCTCCTCGTGCCCGCCGTGATGCGCCTGGCCGGGCCCGTCAACTGGTGGTCGCCCCGGCTGCTGCGCGGCAGGCGGGGGAGCGGCGGCGGCTCGCCCGGCGACCCGCCGCGCGTCCCCGTCGGCGCGGCCGCGGGCGGCCCGGACGGGACGGAGCCCGCGGCGCCGGCGGGCACACCCGCGAGCACACCGTGACGACCATCCGCGATCAGGACCACCGCCACGAGCGGCCGTCGTCCGGGCCGGGGCTGTCGCCGTGCACGCCGGACGCGTGCGTGCGGCCGCCGGTCGCCGCCGCCGGGCCGGTGCGCCGGGCCGCCCGCCTCCTGGGCTGCGCGCTGGCCCTGGGAGCCGCCCTGACGCTGTCGGCGATGCCCGCCCGCCGCGCCGGCGCCCTGCGCGCCCGCCTCGCGCGCAGGGCCATGGGCCTGATCGTGCGCGCGCTCGGCATCACGGTGCGGATCCCGGGCGGCGTCCCCGCCCTGGACGGGCACGGCACCCTGCTGGTGAGCAACCACATCTCGTGGGCCGACCCGCTGATCATGGCGGCCCTCACGCCGGCCCGCCAGCTCGCCAAACGGGACATCGGACGGTGGCCGCTGGTCCGGTCGCTGGCCGCGGCCCACCGCACGCTGTTCATCGACAAGGACCGGCCGGCCGGGCTGCCCGCCGCGATCACGGCCGTCGCCGCCGCGCTGCGCGACGGGGACGCGGTGCTGGCCTACCCCGAGGGCACCACCTGGTGCGGGCAGGCCATGGGAGCCTTCCATCCGGCCCTGTTCCAGGCCGCCGTCGAGGCGGGCGCGACCGTCCGGCCGGTGGCGCTGCGCTACCGCGAAGCCGGCGCGCCCTCCACCCGCGCCGCCTGGATCGGCGTGGAGTCCCTGCCGGTCTCGCTGCTGCGGGTGGTCGCGACCCGGAACCTGGTGGCCGAGGTGACGTTCCTGCCCCCCGTGCGCCCCGAGCTCACCGGACGGCCGCGCGCGGACCGGGCGGCGCTGGCCGCGCTGACCGAGTCGCGGGTCAGGGACGCTCTGGGCCCGGCTTGATGGACATTTGATGTGTCATACCCGGACCCGCCCGCACTCCTGGAGCACACTCGGACACGCCCCCCATCCGCCGAGAGAACGGACGGCACCATGACCGACGACCAGATAACAGACGTGCTCCGCGGCCACGTCGCGCGGGTCCTGGGCGTCAGCCCGGCCCAGATCGGCCCGCACACCGACCTGCGCGAGGAACTGGACGCCGACAGCCTCGACTTCGCCGAGCTGCACGCCGTGGTCGAGGACGAATGGGGCACCTTCGCCGACGACCGGCTCCAGCGGGTGCGGACCGTCGCCGACATGGCCGCCGTCATCCGCCGCCACCTGACGGCGGTGGGCGGCTGATGCGACCCCGGGTCGCGGTGACCGGGCTCGGCCTGCGCACGCCCGCCGGCTCCGGTCCCAAGGAGCTGTGGAACGCGCTGCTCGGCGGGCGCTCGACGGCACGGGCCATCACGTCCTTCGACACGTCCGCGCTCGCGGTGCGCTTCGCCTGCCAGGTGCCGGAGCTGGACGTCTCGGCGTACCTGACCGACCGGCAGGCCCGGCGGCTGGACCGGGCGTCGCTGCTGGCGGTGTGCGCGGCGGGCGACGCGCTGGCCGACGCCGGTCATCCGCGGGTGCCGCCCGAGCGGCGGGCCGTGGTGGCGGGCAGCTCGTTCTGCGGCACCGAGACCTACGAGTCGGCGCTGCTCGACACGCCCGGTCCGGCCGCGCTGCGGCTGTCGCCGATCTTCATCCCGAAGATCATGCCCAACGCCGGCGCCGCCGCCATCGGCATGCGGTACGAGATCCGCGGGCCGAGCATGTCCGTGGTCACCGCCTGCGCCTCCGGCGCGCACGCCATCGGCGAGGGCGTCCGGCTGATCCGCGACGGCTCGGCCGACCTGGTCGTGGCCGGGGCCGGGGACGCCAACGTCACCCCCGGCATGCTGCACGGCTTCAGCCGGTGCCGGGCCCTGTCGGTCCGCAACGACGACCCCGAGGCCGCCTGCCGCCCCTTCGAGGCCGATCGCGACGGGTTCGTGCTGGCCGAGGGGGCCGCGTTCCTCGTCCTGGAACGCCTCGACGACGCCGTGCGCCGCGGGGCGCGCGTCCACGCCGAGGTGTCCGGCTACGGCCGCACCAGCGACGCCCACGACCTGACGGCCCCCGCGCCCGGCGGCGAGGGCGCCCGGCGGTGCATGGACGCCGCGCTCGCCGACGCGGGCCTGGCGCCCGAGGACATCGTGCACGTCAACGCCCACGGCACCGGGACCGAGCTGAACGACCTGGCCGAGGCGCAGGCGATCGGCCGCGTCTTCGGGCCCGCCGCCGTGCCGGTGAGCTCGACCAAGGGGGTGACCGGGCACGCCCTCGGCGCGTCCGGGGCGATCGAGGCCGTGGCGTGCGTGCTGGCGATGGCCGAGTGCACCGCCCCGCCGACCGCCAACCTGGACCGGCTCGACCCGCGCTGCGACATCGACGCGGCGCCCGTGCCGCGCCCGATCGCGAGGGGGCCGGTGATGTCGAACTCGTTCGGCTTCGGCGGCCACAACGCCACGCTGGTCTTCTCGCCGGCGCGCTGACCGCTCCCGCCGGGCGGTCAGCCCCGCCGGGAGACGAACACGCAGAACGGGTGCCCGGCCGGGTCGGCGTAGACCCGCAGGGGTTCCTCGTCGTCGTCGATCCGGTCCAGCAGCAGCCGGCCGCCCAGGCGCAGAACGCGTTCGTGCTGCTCCAGCAGGCTCTCGACCGACGACACGGTCAGGTCGAGGTGAAGCTGCTGGGGCACCCCGGGCTCCGGCCAGGTCGCCTCCGGGAGCGTCTCGACCTGCTGGAAGGCGAGCTGCGGCGCGCCGTCCCTGGTTCGCAGCACGAGCCAGTCGCGGCCGCGCTCATCGTCGGCGCCCGCCTGCGGCGGCTCGTCGCCGGGCCGGTAGACCAGGTCCAGCAGAGACCGGTAGAACTCCGCCAGCGCCCTGGCGTCGGTGCAGTCGAGCACCACCTGACACAGCCTGATCCCGCCGTCCGTACCGGCCATGCGCGCCTCCCGTGATCGTCCGTCCGTCATGCTCTCTGCACGGCCGGATGGCACGTCAAACCCGGCGGCCTCACCAGGTGACCGGCAGGGACGCCAGACCGTAGATCGTGGCGCGCGGGCGCAGCGGCACCTCCTCGGCGGGCACGGCCAGCCGCAGCCCGGGGAAGCGGCGCAGCAGCGCGGGGAAGGCCAGCCGCATCTCCAGGCGGGCGAGCTGCTGGCCCAGGCACTGATGGATGCCGTGGCCGAAGCCGAGCTGCGGCCCGGCCTCGCGGGTGACGTCGAAGCGGTGCGGGTCGGGGAAGCGGGCCGGGTCGCGGTTGACGGCCGGCAGGGAGAGCGTCACGGTCTCCCCGGCGCTGATCGTCCGCCCGGCGAGCGGCACGTCGGCCCGCGCGACCCGGATCGGGCCGATGTGCACGATGCTGAGGTAGCGCATCAGCTCCTCGACGGCGGTCGCCGCCACGCCGGGGTCGGTGCGCACCAGCTCCGCCTGCTCCGGACGGCTCAGCAGCAAAAACGCGCCGAGGGCCAGCATGTTCGCGGTGGTCTCGTGGCCGGCGGTCAGCAGCAGGGTGGCCGCCCCGGTCAGCTCCTCGTGGTTCAGCTCGCCGCCGGAGACCAGCTCGCCGAGCAGGTCCTGGGCAGGCTCGGCCCGCTTGCGGGTGACCAGCTCGGACAGGTAGCCCATCAGCTCGGCGCCCGCCGCGCCGCGTTCCTCGGCGGAGTTGTCCAGGTTCACCGCGCGCGCGGTGGAGTCCTGGAAGCGCGCGCGCTCGTCGTACGGCACGCCGAGCAGCTCGCAGATCACCAGCGACGGGATCGGCAGCGCGAACGCGCCGACCAGGTCGGCGGGCGCTCCGGCCGCGGCCATCTCGTCGAGGCGGCCGTCGACGATCTCCTGGATCCTGGGCTCCAGGAGCCGCATCCTGCGCATGCTGAAGCGGCCGGTGAGCAGCCGCCGGTAGCGGGAGTGCTCGGGGTCGTCCATGGCGATGAAGAAGCCCGGCGGGACCACCAGGTCGGCCAGGCCCTCGGGCGGCGCCAGCTCCTTGATCGGCGGCGCGGCGCCCTGGGAGGTGTTGCTGAAGCGCGGGTCGTCGAGCACCGCGCGGGCCTCGGCGTGGCCGGTGACCAGCCAGCCGGGGCGGCCGTCGGCGTAGATCATGCGGTGCAGCGGGCCGTGCAGCCGGGCGAGCTCGGCGGGCGGCTCGAACGGGTCCTCGCGGTCGAGCGGCAGGCTCTGAAGGATGTCCATGCCTTCAGAAAACCGCAGAGACTGCGAATTTGCAACCTATGCATAAAAGCAGGGCGTGCAGTAGGGTGGCGCCGTGGAAGGTCATCGCGAACGCAAGAAAGCCCGCACCCGCCGCGCGCTGCTGGAGGCGGCCGTCCGGCTGTTCGCCGAGCGGGGGTACGAGCAGACCACGGTCGCCGACATCGCCGCGGCGGCCGACGTCGCGCCCCGCACCTTCTTCGCGTACTTCGCGAGCAAGGAGGACGTGCTCTTCCTCCAGGCGGGCGAGCGCGAGCGGGTGATGCTGGAGGCGATCGCCGGGCGGCGGCCGGGAGAGCCGCTGGGGGAGCTGCTGAGCCGGATGTTCGAGGCCATGGTGCGCAGCCTGGCCGAGGACGACGAGCTCGGCTTCGCGCTGTCGCCGCTGCGGGCGCGGCTGATGGTCGCCGAGCCCGCGCTGCGCGCCCGCGGCCTGACGCTCATGATGGAGACCCAGCCCCGGCTGGCCAGGGCGCTGTGCGAGGTCTATCCGGGGCTCGACCCGGTGTCGGCGGGGGCGGCGGTCGGCAGCTTCATGGGCGCGCTGGCCGTGGCCGGCATGGTCGCCCAGGAGCAGGGCGGCTCGGAGGACGACGTTCTGGCCGCCGGGCGGCGCGGGATCGAGGTCGCGGTCGACGGCCTGTCGAGCCTCGACCGGCCTTAGTCCGCTGTCGAGCCTCGACCGGCCTTGGCCTGCGCAGGGCCCCTCGGGGCCGCGTCCGCATGCCGCTCCCGGCGGGCACGCGCCCGCCGGCCGCTCGTCACGGCTCCGCTCCCGGCGGGCGCGCCCGCCCGGTCGCTCGTCACGGCTCCAGGGCCGGGCGGGCGCGCCGGGCGCGGAGTTTGTGGCGGTTGCCGCAGCGTTCCATCGCGCACCAGCGGCGGGCGCCGGGGCGCGAGGTGTCGACGAACACCAGCGGGCAGTCGTCGCTCGCGCACTCCCGGATGCGTTCGGCGAGCGGCCCGGACAGCAGTTCGATCATCTCCCGCGCCATGGCGGACAGCGCCTGGGCGGCCCGCACCGGTGACGCCCATCCGGCGGTGACGCCGTCGGCGGCGAGCTCGGGGACCAGGGGCGGGGCCGTCGCGGCCCGGTTGATGACCGTGATCGCCCCGGCGGGCAGGGGGCGGCGCGCCGCCTGGGCGTGCGCCGCGTCCCAGATCGCCTGGCGCAGGGCCTTGGCGTCGGCGAGCTCGCCGACGGTCACGGGGGCCGTCATGACCGCCGTCAGCGGGGGCTGGGCCAGCCATTCGGCCAGGTCGGCGGGCTCGTGCAGGGTCTCGAAGATCGCATATTGACCCTCGCCGCCGGTGTGGGCGAAGTCGAGGCAGAGGGCGCCGGCGTCGAACCTGAACGACCCGCCCTTGGGATCGTGCAGCACCCGTCCGGTTGCGTTCACGCGCATGACA
>NZ_JBSFGJ010000418.1:0-8236 GCF_053596515.1 Nonomuraea sp. NPDC001684 | reverse complement strand
GACGATGCCCGCCAATTCCCATCCCAGGGTCGTCGGCAGGGGAGGGGTGCCCTCTCCGATGGCCCCTTCACGGGTCTTGTCGTCAACCGGGTTCAAGGCGGAGGCGACGACCCTCACCAGCACCTCGCCGTCCGAGGCCCGGGGCGGCGGCGCCTCGGCTACCGTCAGGACGTCCGGGCCGCCGAAGCGGGTGATCCGCACAGCACGCATGTTCAACTCCTCGATATTCGAAACAAGGGGAATGGCGGGGTCACCGGTCGAGCAGGCCCAGGGCCGGCAGCGCCGCGGCCAGCCGAGGGTCGGCCTGGGCGGCTTCCTCCAGGGCGGTCCTCAGCGTCGCCTCGTAGGTGACGTTCGCCTCGGCGTAGCGGGCCCGGCCCGCGTCGGTGATGACGGTGTAGACCCCGCGCTTGTCGTCCGGGCACAGGTCCCGGTACGTGAGCTCCGCCGTGTTCAGCCGGGTCACCAGGCGGGTCACGGAGCTCTGGTTGAGCCCGATCCGGTCGGCCAGCTCCTGCATGCGCAGCTCGCCGGCGTCCGAGGTGGCGAGATGGCCGAGCGCCCGGTACTCCGACAGGCCGATGCCGTGCCGCCGCTGGAGGGCGGTGGCCAGGGCGTTCTCCACGCGGGCGTGCAGCAGCAGGACGTCGTTCCAGGAGCTGGACACCGCCGAGGGCGCCGGGGCCGGGTGCGGAGTGGGTGCCGTCGGAGCCATGGAAGCCTCCTCCTTCTCTGAGGACCCGGTCTCTCGGACGCGGGATTGACAAAAGCATACATGCACATGCAAGCATTGGCTCGATCGGCACGGTCGTCCTCGGCGCGCTGATCTACAAGGAGAAGATCACGCCGACCGAGCTCGCCTCGTTCGCCGCGATCATCGGTGGCGTGGTGCTCCTCAAGATCGCCGCCGGCGTGCGACCGGCGGCGCGGGCAGCGCCGGCGAGGCGGGAGGGACGGGCGGGCCCTGGCCGCGGAGCCGGTCCATCTGCCGCCACTCGGGCCGCAGCCCCGTCAGGCTCGTGGTGAGGGCGTAGACCGCCCCGCCGGCGAGCAGCACCGGCGTCAGCCCCGCGACCGCCACCAGCGCCCCGCCCACCAGCCCGCCGAGCGGGATGCCGGCCCAGGCGAGGGAGTCCTTCAGCGCGTTGACCCGGCCCAGCAGGCTCCGGGGCACCCGCTCGTAGGAGATCGCCCCGAGGATCGGGTTGAGGAACCCGCCGGCGAACCCGCCCACCGCGAACACCGCCACCATGGCCCACAACGGCGGATCCACCGCCAGGACGAGGAACCGGGTCGGTCCGGCGAGCAGGAACGCCACGAAGAACACGGGCCTGCGCCGCATCCGGTGCGCCACGGCGGCCGCGACCAGGCTGCCGCCGACCGCCGTCAACCCCATGACGCTGCTGTTCAGGCCCACCACGGCGGCGCCGTGACCGGACTCGCTGGCCCACACGAACACCAGCACCTGGCTGAAGGCCGCGTCGAGCAGGTTCGTGACGCCGACCATGACGACCACGGACAGCAGCAGCGGTTCGCCGCGCAGAAACGTGAAGCCCTGGCCGAACCGCCGCCAGTAGCCCTCCTTCGCCTCCGGGGCTTCCTCCGCCCAAGCGCGGTGTCCCATGCCGCGCGGCAGCGCCCACGTCACGATCATCGAGCCGAGCGCGAAGCAGGTGACGCTGATGCCCAGGCCGGCCAGCGGTCCGAGCAGCGCCACCACCGCCCCGCCCGCCGCGGGCCCCACCGTCTGGGCCAGCCGCTCGGTCACGCCCATCAGCCCGGTGGCGCGCTCCAGCGGCACCCGCCCGCGCTCGGCCGCCTCCGGAATCATGATCTCCTTGGCCAGATCGCCCGGACCGCGGGCCGCGCCGACCACCGCGACGAGGGCGATCAGCGCGCCCAGCGGCAGCAGGTCCAGGGCGTGCAGGAGGAGGACCGCCCCGGCCGCCGCGGCGCTCACCACGTCCCCGATCCAGGAGATCCGGCGCGGCCCGACCCGGTCGGCCAGCGGCCCGGCCAGCGCCTTGACCAGCACGTACGGGGCCATCTCGGCGAACGCCACCATCCCGGTGCGCGCCGGGCTCCCGGTCGTCGTCAGGACGAACCAGGGCAACGCGATGGCCGACACTCGCGTCGCGGTCAGCGACACCGTCATGGCCGCGAGCAGGCCGGCCATCGGGCGTAACGACTCGCGCGCCCCCATCACGCACCTTCGGTCGACTCGGGGGGCTCTGGCGCTTCGGCCGACTCGGGCAGCTCGGTCGTCTCGGACGGATCAGTTGTTTCGGACGGATCGGTTGTTTCGGGCAGTTCGGGCAGGAGCTGGGTGATCAGCGAGACCCGGGCGGCCCCTTCGGGCGCCGGCTGGCCAGGCGTGTCGCGCCGGTAGCGGTCGACGACCTCCGCCAGTTCCTCGCGCAACCGAAGCCCCTCCTCCGGCGTGATCCGCAGCGCGACGGAGCTGAGGTCGAGCACCCGCCGCCACTCCGCCGGCATGGTCGGCAGCTCGTTGAGCGTCCGCTGGGTGCGCAGGCCGTACAGGGCGGCGATGGACTGCATGTAGGCGAGCACCGCCTCGGGCTCCCGCTCCGACAGCTCGTCATCGGTGAGCCGGGTGACGTGGTGGACAGAGCGCCACCAGCGTTCGCGGGCGTTGCCGCGCTCGGTGTCCTCCGCGACGAATCCGGCGGCGCCGAGCCTGCGCAGGTGGTAGCTGGCGGTGCCCGAGTTCACCCCCAGGCGTTCGGCCAGGCGGGTGGCGGTGGACGGGCCGTGTTTGCGCAGCAGGTCCACGAGTTGCACCCGTACCGGGTGGGCCAGCGCCCGCAGGCCCTTGGCGTCGAGGACGACCACGCTCTCGGAGGGTTCGGTCATGTCAGGCAGCGTAGACCGCAAACAGTCCTTCGCAAAGACTTGTTCGCGAAGAGATGTTTGCAATGCGCCTGGCCGCGCTCACCCTCGCCTTCACCGCCGTCCCCGCCCAAGGCGGTACGACGCAGCCCCGCTGGACGGGCGCCTGGGCGGCAGCCGTCCAGCAGCCCTCACCCGGCGGGCTGCCGTGGTCGTCCAACTGGTCGGAACAGGGCTTCGAACGCCACTCTGTCCGTCAGGTGCTCCGCGTCACCGGGCCGGGAGCCGCCCTCCGCATCACCATCTCCAACCGGTACGGCACCGCGCCTGTCACCGTGAACGGGGCGACGATCGCCAAGGCCGCGACCGGCGCCGCCGTACGTCCTGGCACTCTGCGCGCCGTCACCTTCTCCCGGCGCGCGGACGCCGTGGTCAAGGCCGGCCAGGAGCTGGTCAGCGACCCGATCCCGCTCCGGCTGGAGGCGCTCGACCGGCTGGCCGTCACCCTCCACTTCCATGGCGCGACCGGACCCGCCACCTTCCACGACATCTCCTCGGCCACCAGCTACCGGGCGTCCGGCGACCACCGGTTCGACCCGCGCGGCACCGACTTCACCGACACCACCCAGTCGTGGTACTTCCTCAGCGGCGTCGACGTGCTCGGCGCCTCGGCCCGCGGCGCGGTGGTGACCTTCGGCGACTCGGTCACCGACGGCACCGCCTCCACCCCGGACGCTGACAACCGCTACCCCGATCAGCTCGCCGAGCGCCTCGTCGCCTCCGGCGCCCGGCTGACCGTCCTGAACAGCGGGATCTCCGGCAACCGGGTCCTCTGCGACCACCCGCTCTTCGGCGAACGCGCCCTCGCCCGCTTCCAGCGGGACGTGCTCGACAAGCCGGGCGTGCGAACGGTGATCGTGATGGCGGGCATCAATGACATCACCTGTCGTGACCCCGACGTCACCGCCGATCAGATCATCGCGGGACTAGGACCGCGGCCCCGCCGGTCGCGGCTCCAGCAGGGGCCGACGGCGGTCCTCAGCCGACCGTGAACAGTGTTTCCTGGAGCCTGGTCGCGTCGTCCCGAGCGATGGGCCTACGTCCGGGGTGGCATCTCGATGCCGGCCCGGCTGACGGAAGCGCTCTTGGTCAGGACCCGCGACACGTCCCGGCGCACGCGCTCGCACCGGCCGCGCATGGCCTCGCGGGCGCCGTCCGCGTCTCGGGCGCGCAGGCGCTCGTGGACGCCCGCCAGCTCTCCGGGCGGGCTCGCCACCTCCGGAGCGATCAACGCGGCCATCCGCAGCACCCGCTCCAGCTCGTCCAGCACGCCGACGATCGCCTTGGCGTACCGGCCGTTGCCGCCGGCGTCGGCGATGACGGCCTCGAACTCGATCCCGGCCCGCAGCGACTGCTCCAGGTCGGCCTCGCCCGCCGCGAGCGCGCCGGGCACCTCGGCCAGCTCTTCGAGCCGCTCCAGCGCCGGGCCCTCGACGCCGCGGCGCGCGGCGGCGGCGGCGCTCTCGCCGGCCAGCAGCGTACGCAGCGCGCACAGGTCGTCGGTGTCCTGGAGGGTGATCGGGCTGACGACGTAACCGGCTCGCGGCAGGGCGTCCACGAGCCCGTCGCGCCGCAGGCGGGCCAGCGCCTCGCGCACCGGCGTCTTGCTCATCTGCCACTGCCGCGCGAGCGACGCCTCGCTGAAGCTGCTGCCCGGCGGCAGCGTCAGGTCGATGATCTGGCGCCGGATCGCCCGGTACGCCTGCCCGGTGCGGTCGAGGCCGGTGACCTCCTGGCCGACCAGCAGCAACGCGGGCAGGTGAGCCATCGCGCCGGTCACGGGGTGGAGCGGCCGGGACGCCTCCCGCCCGTCCGCGATCAAACTTGCCACTTGTCGCACGACACCACTTCGAACCCCCGGCTCGGGAAGACGGCGTCCACGAAGAAGTCGTGCAGCGCCGGATCGCCGTCGCCGCAGCCGTCGCTCAGCACTGTCACCTGGTAGCCGCGGTCGGCCGCGTCGTAGCAGGTCGCGGCCACCATCGCACTGGTGGCGACCCCGGCGACCGCCACAGTGGTGACGCCCCGCGCGCGGAGCACGAGGTCGAGGTCGGTCCCGGCGAACGCGCTGGCGCGGCGCTTCAGCACGACGACGTCCTCGTCGGCGACCGGCAGGGCGAGCTCGGTTCCGGCCGACCCCTCGTGGAAGGCGTCGCCGGCCTCGAAGAACGACTTCATCAGCGCGCTGCCGGGCGGCACGTCCGCCCCGTTGGCCCGGAACGCGAAGTGCACGAACACCACCAGGACGCCGGCCGCCCTGGCGCGGGGCAGCAGTTCGGTGAGCGGCGGCACGACCTGCTGGGCGAACGGGTAACCGCCCGTGATGCCCCGCTGGAGGTCGCCGATGATGAGTGCAGTGGTCACGACATTGCTCCGTCCAGTGTTTCCGGCGGGCGCGACGGCCCGCGTCCCCTCCGGTCAAACTGGGATCACAGTAGGCAAGAGTTGAGATATCAGCAACCGGGGCGCGGACGGCGACCGTCTTCCGGCGCGCCGGATTTGCGCCGATCGAGGGGTTACGTCACCTGCCATGGAGGATCTGCCCAGCGGAAACGCCAGTCACGCGCGATCGGCGTCCGGGGCTCATCCCGCGATCGTGAGGGGCAGGCCGGACAGCAGGCGGTCGCGCAGGACGTCGCCGCGGACGCCGATCTCGGGCAGGTCGTCGGGGCCGGGGGCGCCGCTGATCAGCAGTTCCGGCACGAGGAGGCGGCTGAGCGGGACCTCGGGCGACGGGTCGGCCAGGGCGCCGACACCGGCGTCGGACAGGTCGAGGTAGGCCGGCGTGAGGGCCCTGCCGTGCAGGGTGCCGGCGATCAGGTCGGGGCAGAACTCGTTCCAGAAGATCGAGACGGTGGTGCGCAGGTCGCCATGGATCATCACCAGCTTGTCGGTCATGTCGCCGACGAACGTCTCGGCCGTCACGTGGCCGCGCACGACCAGCTTGGCGTCACCGGCCAGGTAGACGTTCCGCGCCCGCAGGTCGCCCAGGACGATCAGCGCGGCGGAGCCGTCGTCCACGTCGGTGACGTTCCCGTCGACGAGCAGGTCGCCGTCCACGATGTAGCCGGTCGCGGCGTCGGGGGTGTGCTCGCGCCACGGCGTGCGCTCGTGCTCGTCGAGGGGGAGTTCGCCGGTCACCGTGGCGGGACCGGGCACGAGGATGTACTCCTCCTCGTACAGGTTCCCGTACGTCTCCTTCGGCAGGCCGCGCCGCTCGAACAGGTCAACCGCGTCGTCCCAGGCGAGATAAGTCGATCGCATGCGCGTGACCCTAGCAATCAGGCCGGCTGCTGTTCGCCGGGCGTGGTCCCGGCCGCCGAGATCACCCGCGGCGCGGGGCTCGTACGATGGCGGGGTGCGGTCAGTTGTGCCGGTTCGCGGTCATGTGCCCGGATGGGAGATCACCGTCCCGTCGCGGCCCGGCGGCCTGCCCGGGGTCGTCATGGCGGGGTTCAGCGACCGGGCCAACGAGTTCCGCGACCTCGCCCTGGTCCCGCACCCCGCGGTCACCCTGCTCTTCGACCTCGGCGACGAGCCGTTCGTCATCGAGGACGACCGCGGCTCCCGGCAACTCGGACGCGTCGTCGCCGGCCTCGCGCCCCGGCAGGTGCGAGGGAGCGGTCTGACCCGCCGGATGGAGTGCCTGCAGATCCGGTTGTCGCCGATGGCCGCGCACGCCGTCCTGGGCGCGTCCGCCGAGCTGAGCGGCACGGTGGTCGCGCTCGACGACCTCTGGGGGCGCGAGGCCGAACGCGTCCAGGAGCGGCTGCGGGCCGCCCGGTCGTGGGAGGACCGGTTCGCGCTCGCGCGGGACGCGCTGGCCAGGCGGGCCGACCAGGGCCGGGCCGCCGATCCGGAGGTCGCCTTCTCGTGGCGGCGGATGGCGGCCAGCGGCGGGCGGGTGCCCGTCGAGCGGCTCGCCGCCGAGGCCGGCTGGAGCCGCAAGCGCCTGTGGGCCCGGTTCCGCGCCCAGGTCGGCCTCACGCCCAAGCGGGTCGCCCGGCTCATCCGCTTCGACCAGGCGGCCCACCGTCTGGCCGCCGGTGAGCGGGCCGCCCTGGTGGCGGCCGAGAGCGGCTACGCCGACCAGTCGCACCTGCACAGGGACGTCATGACCTTCGCGGGGGTGACGCCGGCCGCGGTCGCGCTCTCGCCGTTCCTCGCGGTGGACGACGTCGCCTGGCCCTCCGGGCCTCCCCGCGACCTCGCCTAGCGGCTCAGGCCCGGCCGCCGCCGACCAGGCGCAGCGCAGGGGATGGCGGCGCAGGAACTGCCAGCCGGCGTCTACGGCAGGCGCGGGTGAGGTGACGGCTCCTCGTGGGCGGCTCTGGTGATCTCGTGCACGGCGACCGGCCGTCCGTGGCCCGGGACCACCGTCTCGAACGCGAACCGCAGGCCGAGCTTGTCCATCACCCGGCGGGACCGCTGGTTGTCCACGTGACGGATGCTGACGATCCGGTCGAGGCCGCACTCGGCGAACCCGAACCGCAGCAGTCGTCCGGCCGCCTCGGTGGCGTAGCCGTTGCCCCAGTACGCTCGTCCGAGCCGCCAGCCGATCTCCACGGCGGGCAGGATCTCGGGGAGGAACGCGGGCACCGTCAAGGTGACCCAGCCGGCCGTCAGCCCGGTCTCGCGCACGACGACGGAGAGCGGGCCGTGCCCGCTTTCCTGCCATTCCCGCCGGGCGCGCGCGATCCACGCCGCCGTGCGGTCCGGGTCCGGCGGCAGGACGGAACCGTCGCCGATGTACCGCATGACCTCCGGATCGGCGTTCATGGCGGTGAAGGGGGCGAGGTCGTCGTCGTCCGGCAGACGCAGCAGCAGCCGGTCGGTCGTCATGGGGATCATCCGGCGATGATGCCAGAACCGGGCGGCGCGGACGGTACCGGCGCGGCCCCGCGGCGCAGGGCCCACCACGTCGCGACCGCCGCGTACGCGCCCAGCACGGCGAGCCCGGCCCACCCGGGCAGCGGGAAGTATCCCGCCGAGGGCGCGTAATGGGCGGTCACCTGCGGATACTCCACCCGCGTCTGCAGCACGGCGAAGCCCGCCGCCGGGGTCAGCCGCAGCAGCCACCCGGCGACGGCGTCGGGCAGCAGCGGGAACGCCGTCAGCCCGTACGGCAGCGCGACCAGCGCGAGCGCGACGAGGGCCGCCGCCCGGCGCAGCCACACGCCCAGCCCGTACGCGAGGACGGCGCCGAGCGCGAGCACCAGGCCGGCGCCGGCGATCACCCGCGCCCCGGTGAGCAGCGGCAGCGGTTGCGCCGGCACGCCGTTCCCCGTCATGATCGCGATGCCCACCGGCAGGACCACCCCCGCGG
>NZ_JBSFGJ010000417.1:0-8244 GCF_053596515.1 Nonomuraea sp. NPDC001684 | reverse complement strand
GCCGGGCCGTAGAGGGTGGTGTCGATGCTGACCACGCCGAGCACCCCGGACCTGCCGGTGACGAGCTGGCGGGCGGCCTGGTTGGGCCGGTAGTCGAGCTCGCGCACCGCGGCCATGACGCGGGCCCTGGTCTCCGCGCGGACCCGGTCGGGCGCGTTGAGCACGCGCGAGACGGTCATGGCCGAGACCCCGGCGAGCACGGCCACGTCCATGAGCACCGCCGGCCTGTCGCCCTTCGCTTTCACCGCCGCTCACCTCCTGTCAGCGGTAACGCTAACAGGCCCGGGGCGCTCCCGCGCGACCGCGCGGCGACCGCGCACGGCCCCCGCGAACCCGCGGTACGCCTGGTCGGCGGCCTGACGCTGCCAGGTAACTGCCAGGAACGGTAGGTAGTCTGCCTCGCCATGAACTGGCAGCGGCACGTCAACAAAGCGCTGGTCAGGTTCACCGGATTCCAGATCGAGCGAGTCGGGAACACGCCCTCTCCCCCGCCCGCTCCCGAGATCAGACCGCCCGCGGATCCGCTAACCGACCGGCTGCTCGAATCCCCCGTCTTCCTCCTGTCCCCCGTACGGTCCGGCTCCACGCTCCTGCGCGCGATCCTCAACGCCCACCCCGACCTGCACGCCCCGCACGAGCTGCACGTACGCCGGTTGCGGGTGCAGTTCGGCACTCCGTTGGCCGCCAAGGCGATGGCCGCGCTCGGGCACAACGCGGCCGACCTGGAACACCTGCTGTGGGACCGGGTGCTGCACCGCGAGCTGGTCCGCAGCGGCAAGCGGTACGTCGTGGACAAGACCCCCGCCAACGCCTTCGCCCACCAGCGCATCGCCGCCTGCTGGCCGGACGCCCGCTTCGTCTTCCTGCTGCGCCACCCCGCCTCCATCGCCACGTCCTGGCACGAGGCCGCCCCCGACCGGCGCACCCCCGAGGAGGCCGCCCTCGACGCCCTGCGGTACATGAAGGCCGTGCAGCGGGCCAGGGCCGCGCTGCCGGGGCTGACCGTCAGGTACGAGGAGCTGAGCGCCGAGCCCGAGCGCGTCACCCGCGAGATCTGCGCGTTCCTCGGCCTGGAGTGGGAGCCGCGGATGCTCTCCTACGGCGAGCAGCAGGTGCTGGAGAAGGGGCTCGGCGACTGGCGGGACAAGATCAGGACCGGGACCGTCCAGCCCGCCCGCGAGCTGCCCTCCCCCGGCCAGATCCCCGAACCCCTCAAGCCCATCGCCCGGACCTGGGGGTACCTCGCGTGAAGATCCGCTACCTGATGCTGCACGCCTACGGCATGGGCGGCACGATCCGCACGGTGGTCAACCAGGCGAACGCGATGACCGCGGCCGGGCACGACGTCGAGCTGGTCAGCCTGGTACGGCGGCGCGAGGCCCCGCAGTTCGCCATCGACCCCCGCGTCACCGTCACCACGCTGGTGGACCAGCGCGGGGGCAGACAGCCCGACTCCGTCGGCCGCAGGGCGTGGCGGCGGATCCGCGGCAAGATCGTGCCGCGCGGCGAGTTCGCCGCCGACTACTTCACCGAGCGGGTGGAACGCGCCGCGATGGACTACGTCTCCGGCCTGTCGGGCGGCGTCCTGGTGACGACCAGGCCCGCGCTGAACCTGATCTCCGCCCGCCGCACCCCCGCCGACGTCGTCAGGATCGCGCAGGAGCACATGAACCTGTCCGCCTACCCCGACACGATCCGCAGGGAGATCGCCCGCCACTACGGCAGGTTCGCCGCGGTCACCGTGCTGACCAGGACCAACAAGCTCGAATACCAGCGCCTGCTGCCGGACACGCCGGTGGTGGTGATCCCGAACGCCGTCCACCGCGTGGAGCAGGAACCGTCCCGGCAGGTCAACCCGGTGGTGGTGGCGGCCGGGCGGCTGGTGCCGCAGAAGGGGTTCGACCTGCTCATCGAGGCGTTCGCGCAGGTCGTGCGGGTGCATCCGGAGTGGCGGCTGCGCGTCTTCGGCACCGGGCCGCGCCGCAGCCAGCTCGCCGGGCTGGTCGCGCGGCACGGGCTGGGGGAGCACGTGACGCTGCCCGGCCGTACCGAGCGGCTGGAGAAGGAGCTGGCCGAGGCGTCGGTGTACGCGCTCAGCTCCCGCTTCGAGGGCCTGCCCATGGTGATGATCGAGGCCATGACGCACGCGCTGCCCGTGGTCGCCTTCGACTGCCCCACCGGGCCGCGGGACGTGCTGACCGACGGCGTGGACGGCGTCCTGGTGCCGCCCAGGGACGTGGACGCGCTGGCCGCGGCGCTGATCCGGGTGATCGGCGACCGGGAGCTGCGGGTGCGGATGGGCGAGGCGGCGGCGGCGACGTCGCGGGCGTACGGGCCGGAGGTGGTGATGCCGATGTGGGAGGAGCTGTTCTCCGGGCTGGCGCGGGGGCAACGGGTGGCGGACAACCTCTGGACGGGCCGCTGAGGCGCCCGGCGCGGAAAGATCTACCTGACGGATTCTTCGGCGTAGGCGGGGTTTCTAACGATTCGGTCACAGATTTTGCCACAAATCGTTAAACGCACGCCAAACCGGGCGGCAGCCTGGGGTGCATGCGTAACCGGAAAGCTCGACTCACCGCGTTCGCAGGCGCCTTCGCCCTGGTCACGGGGCTGGGCGTGCCCGCGTACGCGCAGACCGCGACCCCGTCCGCCGCGGCCCCTTCCCTCGTCGCCTCCTCCGCCGACGCCGGGGCGCCCGCCGTGTACGGCCGGGCCGCCTATCTGATGGACGCCCGGTCCGGCGCCGCCCTGTTCGGCAAGGCCGCCGACACCCGCATGCCGATCGCCAGCCTCACCAAGACGATGACGGCGTACGTCGTCCTGCAGTCGGCCAAGCCCACGGACATGGTGGAGATCGCCCCCCAGGACGCGCGGTACGCCGAGGAGGGCGGCGGCACCACCGCCGACCTGCGGCCCGGCGACCGGCTGCCGGTGGGCGAGCTGCTCTACGCGCTCATGCTGCCCTCGGGCGCCGACGCCGCCCACGCGCTGGCCCGCACGTACGGGCCCGGCGTGCCGGGGTTCGTCGACAAGATGAACGCCACCGCCCGCTCGCTCGGCATGAACGACACCCGGTACGTCAACGCCGACGGGCTGCCCACGCCGGCGGGCGACGGCTGGTCCACCGCCCGCGACCAGGCGGTGCTGGCGGCCAAGGCTCTCCAGGTGCCGCTGATCGAAGGCGTGGCCGGGACCCGGTACCACGAGGTCGCCGCGACCGAGGAGCACGGCGCGTACGGCTGGCGCAACACCAACCGCCTGCTCGCCGAGCCGGGGGTGATCGGGCTGAAGACGGGGTTCACCCGGGCGGCGGGGTACAGCCTGGCCTTCGCCGGTGAGCGGGACGGGCACCGGCTGGTGGGCGTGATCCTCGGCGAGTCGGTCTCCAGCCGCCGCTTCGACACCGCCCAATCCCTCCTCACCTGGGCCCCCACCCGCACCGCCGCCTGAGCCCTCCCACACCCCCACCGCCTCCACAGGACAGGCGTCGTCTCCTGGGTCGCCCGTTTGTCCGCATGATGGACGCTCGTGATCTCTTGGGTTAGTTTGCCCGGCATGAACGTTCGCATCGCGATGAGCGTGTTGTCCGCGGCGCTGGTGCTCGCCGCCCCGCTCCCCGCCCACGCCGCCACCACCGGCCCCGGCCCGGGCCTCGGCTGGGAGCTGAAGGGGACCGGCGTGACCGCCCGCTTCCGCGGTCTCGCGCCCGTGAGCAGGGACGTGGTGTGGGCCGCCGGCACCGGCGGAACCGTCCTGCGCACCGTGGACGGCGGACGCACCTGGCAGAACGTCTCCCCGCCTGGCACCGAGTCACTCCAGTTCCGCGACGTGGAGGCGTTCGACGCCCGCCACGCCCTGGTCCTGTCCATCGGCACGGGCACGGACGGCCGCGTCTACCGCACCGAGGACGGCGGCCGCACCTGGACCGAGTCCTTCAGGAACGACGAGCCGAACGCCTTCTACGACTGCATGGCGTTCTTCGACCGCCGCCACGGCCTGGCCATGAGCGACCCGGTGAACGGCAGGTTCCGCCTCCTGGCCACCGAGGACGGCGGCCGGAGCTGGCAGGTGCTCCCGTCCACCGGCATGCCGGACGCGCTGCCCGGGGAGGCCGGTTTCGCGGCGAGCGGCCAGTGCCTGGTGACCGCGGGCGGACGGGACGCCTGGATCGCCACCGGCGGCGGCGAGCGGTCACGCGTGTTCCGTTCGGCCGACCGCGGGCGTACGTGGACCGTCTCCGACACCCCGATCCCGGCCGCCGACCCGGCGAAGGGCGTCTTCGCGCTGGCCTTCCGCGACCGGCACCGCGGGATCGCGGTCGGCGGCGACTACCAGCCCGGCCTCCCCTCCCCCAACGCCGCCGCGGTCACCGGGGACGGCGGCGCCACCTGGCGGACCGCCACGACCCCGCCGCCCGCGTACCGGTCGGGGGTGACGTGGTTGCCGCACCTGCCGTTCGCGGCGATCGCGGTCGGCCCCACGGGCAGCGACGTGACGTACACCGGCGGGGCCCGCTGGGAGACCTTCGACGGCGGCTCGTTCGACACGGTCTCGTGCACCCCGGACCTGTCCTGCTGGGCCTCCGGCGAGCAGGGCCGCATAGCCCGTCTCCGCCTCCGCTAGCACGAGGGGACGCACGGGGCTCGCGGAGCCCACGGGGTCCACGGCGGGCGCGGCGAGCGCGGCGGGCACGGCGGGCACGGCGAGCCGGGTCAGCGGACGCCGCGTGGCCTGAACTGGATGCTGATGCGCGGCCCCGCGGGCCGGGCGGTCTTGGGGATGGCGTGCTCCCACGTCCGCTGGCAGCTGCCGCCCATGACGATCAGGTCGCCGTGCCCGAGGTCGCGGCGGATCGAGGGGCCGCCGCCGCGCGGGCGCAGCAGGAGCGGGCGCGGGCTGCCCACCGAGACGATCGCGACCATGGTGTCCTCGCTGCTGCCCCGGCCGATGGTGTCGCCGTGCCAGGCCACGCTGTCGCGGGCGTCGCGGTAGAAGCACAGGCCCGCGGTGCGGAAGGGCTCGCCCAGCTCCTCGCCGTAGTGGGCGTCGAGCGTCGCTCTGGCCTGGTCGAGGACGGGGTCGGGCAGCGTCTCGCCCTCGTCGTAGAACTTGAGCAGGCGCGGGACGTCGAGGACCCGGTCGTACATGCGGCGGCGCTCGGCACGCCACGGCACCGTCTCGGCCAGCCGCGCGAACAACGTGTCGGCCCCCGTCAGCCAGCCGGGCCGCAGGTCGATCCAGGCTCCGTGGTCGAGGTACGTCCGGCGGACCGTGGCGCCCAGCCGCCCGACGCCGAGCTCCTCGTCGAGACCCAGCAGAGATGCTTGGAACGCGGCTTTCATGAGGCCGAGTCTATGCCATTGTTCGTACACATATTCGACTCGGGGGCCGGCTCGGGGATTGGAAGGCGCCCGGCCTGTGCGGTACGCAGTCCGTACAGGCCGGGCGGGTCGCCGCCGGCGGGCGCGAGGCCCGCGCGGGACGATCACCCGAGCCCTTCCCCGCCCGGACTGTCCCTTAACACGGATCCTGTAACGTCTTGCTGGTGCTGACGCGTTACATGGCCGGGGTGGTCGCGGCCCGGACCGGCGACGAGATGTCCGGACCCGCCCTCCTGGTGGCCGGGCTCGCCGCCACCGGCTCTCCGCTGCTCGGGGCGTCGCTGCTGGCCGGGCTGACCGTCTCGGCGGCCGTCGGCGGGCCGCTGCTCGGCGTGCTGCTGGACCGCGCCCGCCGTCCGGGCCGGTTGCTGGCGTGCTGCCTGCTCGGGTACGCGACCGGCCTGCTGCTGGTGGCGGGCGGCGTCGGACGGGTGCCCGGGACGGCGCTGGTGGCGCTGGCCGTGGTGACCGGGCTGGCGGGCCCCGCGCTCACCGGCGGCTGGACGGGACAGCTCCCCCTGGTCTCCGGGCCCGACCGGGGACGGCTGGCACGGGCCACCGCGCTGGACGCCATGACGTACAACGTGGCGGGGCTGGCCGGTCCCGCGGCGGTCGGCGTGGTCGCGGCCGTGGCGGGCGGTCCGGCCGCCGTCCTCGTCTCCGCAGCCCTCCTCCTGACCGCCCTCCCCACCGCCTGGACCCTCCCTATCCGCACCCCCCGGAACCACCCCACCCACGCCCACCCCACGAGCGACCTCCCCGCAGGCAACCGGCCGAACGGTGAGCGGCGGCGCTTCGGCGGCCTCAGCTCGCCCGTGCGGGCTGCGGGAGCGGTCGCGCGGGAGATGGCCGCCGGGGTCCGGGCGGTGCTCGGGAACCGGGTGCTGGGACGGGCCACCGCCGGGTCGATGGTCTCGTGCGCCGGGGCGGGCATGTTCGTGGTGTCGGCGCCGGTGCTGGGGCTGGAGCTCACAGGCGACAGCAGCCGCGGCACGCTGCTGCTGGCCGTCACGGCGGCAGCCGGCCTGGCCGCGAACGGACTCCTGGCCTGGCGCGGCGGCCCCCGTCGACGGAACCCGTCACCGGCCTGGGACGCGACCCTGGCCTGGTCCACCGCGCTGGTCGGCGCGGGCATGGCGTTGGCCGCGATGGCAGGAACGGCCCTGGTGGGGGCGTATTGGCTCGCGGTGGTGGCGGCGGGGCTGGTGGGCGCGGGCGAGGGGCCGCAGTTGACGGCGCTGTTCGCGGTGCGGCAACGCGAGGCCCCCGCCGGGCTACGCAGTCAGGTGTTCACGACCGGCGCCAGCCTCAAGATCACCTCGTTCGCCGTCGGATCGGCGCTGGCAGGCCCGCTGAGCACCCGGTCGGCCACTGCCGCCCTGCTGACCGGCGCGGCCTTACAGGCCGTGGCCGTCTACGTTCTCCTCCGCCGCCGCGGTTGGCGAGCGTCAGCGGGCGACGCGGGCACCGGCAGGCGGTGAGCAGGCGCGAGCTGGCTGTGGCGGGCGCGTGGCGTCAGGGGGTTGGCTGGGGGCGGGCGCGGTGGGCGGCGACGCGGGCGCGGGTGGCGCAGCGGGTGCCGCAGTAGCGGCGGGGGCTGCCGCCGCCCAGGTCCAGGTACGGCCGTCCGCACCCCGCGGCCGCGCACAATCCGCCCGGAACGCGCTGATGGTCGGCGACCAGCACGGCCAGGGCCATCGCCGACGAGGCCAGGAACCACTCGGCCCACGGCGCGTCGTCGCCGCTGTCGACGTGCAGATGCCAGGACGTCGTGCCCCGGTGGCTGGTCAGCCTGGGCGGCCGGGCGGTGTCGGCGAGCAGGCGGTTGAGCAGGCCCGCCGCCTCCCCGGCGTCGCGCGCGCCCAGCACGTCGCGCAGCCGGGCCGCCGCCGCCCGCATCGCGGCCACGTCGGAGTCGTCGAGGCCGAGGTCGCCGTGCTCGCCGTGGCGGCGCAGGACGTCCGCCGCCGAGGCGGGCGTCGGCTCTTCGTGCAGCAGCGCCACGCACAGCTCGACGGCCCTGACGGCCATCGCCCTGGTCGAGTGAACCTCCACGCGGCAAGCGTATCCACGGCGGGACTCCCCCTGCCCCGCCGCGGACCCTGCCCCGCCGCGGACCCTGCCCCGCCGCGGACCCTGCCCCGCCGCGGACCCTGCCCCGCCGCGGACGCTGCCCCGCCGTGGCGTGGGCTCAGCCGCCGCAGGCGGCGAAGACGAAGCTGTCCTTGAGGACGGTGTACCGGTCCCTGACCCGTACGGCCCCCGTCCCCGTGTCGACCTGGACGATGGTCATCCTGGACGAGCCGGACACCAGGTGCAGCGTGACCTGCGTGTCGCCGGTCCAGTCGATCATGCTGAGCTCGCCGTCCGGCAGCTTGATCTTCCTGCGTCCGGTGACCTCGTCGGTGGCGAGGTCGTAGGTGAGCAGTTCGGTCTTCCTGCCGCGGATCACGACCGCCGCCGTGTGCCCGTCGCCGGCCAGCGCCTGCGGGCCGTTGGCGGCCACGACCTGCGGCGGCGTGACGCGTACGAGATGCTCGCCCGTCTGGTCGCGCACGACCAGGTCGGTGACGGAGTCGTCGGACTCGATCGAGGACAGCACCTCGTCGCCGTCGCCGCTGAACCCGAGGAGGGTCTCGTCGGCGGGGACGGTGCCGAGCAGGGCGCCGGTCGCGGTGTCGAAGATCTTCGTGGCGGCGGGCCGGTCGCTCTGGACCACGACGGCCAGCCGCGCGCCGTCGCCGGAGAGCAGCAGCGTCACCTCGTTCTGGGCGACCCGCGGCAGCGCGTCCTCGGGCAGCAGCGTGACGCCGCCGCCCAGCGCGCGTACGGCCGGCCGCCCGGACTTGGTGAGGTACGCCAC
>NZ_JBSFGJ010000416.1:0-8244 GCF_053596515.1 Nonomuraea sp. NPDC001684 | reverse complement strand
ACTTGTCCTTCTTCGGGCGCTTCTCGCTGATCTTCATCGTGACGTCGATCGGCGACCCGGCGAACCCGAACTCCTCGCGGATGCGCCGCTCGATGAAGCGCCGGTAGGTGTCCTCCAGCCAGCCGGAGGTGAACAGCACGAACTTGGGCGGCTCGACGGACGCCTGCGTGGCGAACAGGATCTTCGGCTGCTTGCCGCCCCGGACGGGCGGCGGCGTCGCGTGCACCAGCTCGGTGAGGAACGCGTTGAGCCGCGCCGTCGGCACCCGGGTGGACCAGGAGTCGAGCGCCTTCTCCAGCGCCGGCACCAGCCGGTCCATGTGGCGGCCGGTCTTGGCGGAGATGTTCACCCGCAGCGCCCACGGGGTGCGCACGAGCTGCCGGTCGATCTCCTTCTCCAGGTAGTAGCGGCGGTCTTCGTCGACGAGGTCCCACTTGTTGAAGGCCACCACCATGGCCCGCCCCGACTCGATCACCAGGCCGATGATCCGCAGGTCCTGCTCGGTGAGCGGCTCGCTGGCGTCGATCAGCACGATCGCCACCTCCGAGCGCTCCAGGGCGGCGCGGGTGCGCATGGCCGCGTAGAAGTCGGCGCCCTGCAGCTCGCGGTCGCGCCGCCGGATGCCGGCGGTGTCGACGAAGCGCCAGGTGCGCCCGCCCAGCTCGATCAGCTCGTCGACCGGGTCGCGGGTGGTGCCCGCCATCGGGTCGACCAGCACCCGCTCCTCGCCCGCCAGCTTGTTGAGCAGCGAGGACTTGCCCACGTTGGGCTTGCCGAGCAGCGCCACGCGGGCCGGGCCGCGCTCGCCGCCGAAGGTCACCTGCGGCGTCTCGGGCAGCGCGTCGAGCACCACGTCGAGCAGGTCGCCGCTGGAGCGGCCGTGCAGCGCGGAGACCGGGTAGGGCTCGCCCAGGCCGAGCGCCCACAGCGCGGCGGCCTCCAGCTCCAGCTGCTGGTTGTCGACCTTGTTGGCGGCCAGCAGCACCGGCTTGCCCGACTGGCGCAGCACCGCGCCCACGATCTCGTCGGCGTCGGTGGCGCCCACGGTGGCGTCGACCACGAACACGATCACGTCGGCCAGCTCGACGGCGACCTGGGCCTGCTCGGCGATGCGCAGGTTCATGCCGGTGGCGTCAGGGTCCCAGCCGCCGGTGTCGACGACGGTGAAGCGGCGGCCGCGCCAGTTGGCGTCGTAGGTGACGCGGTCGCGGGTGACGCCCGGAACGTCCTCCACGACTGCCTCGCGGCGGCCGATGATGCGGTTGACCAGCGTGGACTTGCCCACGTTGGGGCGGCCCACGATGGCCACGACCGGCAGAGGCGTGGTGTCGCCGTGCTCGGTGACTTCCAGCTCGTCGAGGTCAGCCTCGACCCAATCCCCCGTTGACATGCTTGTTCATCCTTAGGTGAGTACCGCACCTGGAGGTCAGGTGCGCTCCTTGACCAGCCTCAGCACCTCCGCGATGACCTCTTCGAGGTTCAGCGCGGTGGTGTCGAGCTCGACGGCGCCATCCGCCATCGAGAGTGGGTCCGTCTTACGTGTCGAGTCCAGGGTGTCACGCCGCTCCATGGCGGCCTGCTGCGCCTCCACCGTCGAGCCGGCCAGCTCGGCGCTCCTGCGCCGGGCACGGGCCTCGGCGCTGGCCGTCAGGTAGACCTTGACGGGCGCGTCGGGGCAGACGACCTTGCCGATGTCGCGGCCCTCGACCACGATGTCACCGGCGGCGGCGATCTCCCGCTGCAGCGCGACCAGCCGCCTGCGCACCTCGGGGACGGCGGCCACGGCGGAGACCGAGCCGGTCACCTCGGCCTCCCGGATGGGCCCGCCCACGTCGACGCCGTCGACCAGGATCGTCGGCCCCTCGGGGTCGGTGCCGGAGACGATGGACGGCTCGCCGCAACGGGCCGCGACCGCCTCGGGATCGGCCAGGTCGACGCCCTGCCGGAGCATCCACCACGTCATCGCCCGGTACATGGCCCCGGTGTCGAGGTAACGCAGGCCCAGCGCACGGGCGACCCCGCGCGACACGCTCGACTTGCCCGACCCCGAAGGACCGTCCATGGCGACGACCAGACCGGACACGGCCTCTCCCTCTTCACGTGTGTTTCCCCAACCTGAAGAGGCTACCGCCTCCGGTCAGTCCGCGATCCAGCTCCCGTGGAAGCCGAGCGGGACCCTGGCGGGCAGGTGCACGACCGCGACCGGCTCGCCGGTGAAGTCCTGGGCCGAAAGGATCACCAGGTCGGCCGCTCCCCTGGCCGGGTCGTTGACGTAGGTGAGCAGGTAGCCGTCGTCCTCGGCGGCGCCGGAGGGCACGAAGACCGGCTCCCCCACGTACGCGCCGCGCCCGAACCGCCGCGCCTCCTGCGTGCCGCGTTCCAGGTCGTGCTTGATGAGCGTGTTGTCGAACGCCTCGTCCGGCAGGTCCTCCAGCTCGGCGGCCGGGTAGATCACGTCGTGCAGGTCGGCGGCGGCCGAGGTGTAGCCATAGCGGTACGGGCTGCCGGTGCGGCGCTCGTCGATGCGGGGGAACTCCTGGGGGCGGTCGTCCAGGCGGGTGGTGGTGACCCGGCCCGCGCCGGGGTCGATGCGCCACCGGTCGAGCGTGGGCGCGCCGCCCAGGTCGAGCCGGGCGTCCACGAACCGCTTGGGGTAGCGGACGACGTCCACCACGACCTGGTCGCCGTCGTCGTAGGCGTTGAGGGTGTGGAAGACCCAGCAGGGGTCGATCTCCACCCACTGCACGTCGCCGGTCTCGCGGGAGAGCAGGCCGAGCCGGGCGGGCCGGGCGTTGTCCCACGCGTACGGGAGCGGCGCGCCGCGCTCGGCGTGGGCCATGCTGAGCGTGACCGGCAGGTCGTAGATCACGACGTACCGGCGGGTCAGCGCGAAGTCGTGCAGCATCGGGCGGTCGGCGACGGGGATGTCCCTGACCTGGGCCACCACGCCCTTGGGGTCGATCACGATGTGCTGATGGTGGTCCCAGCCGGCGAAGTAGGCCATCGCGTGCAGCTCGCCGGTGACCGGGTCGAGGTGGGTGTGGGCGGCGTACCCGCCGGGCAGGCCGCCGACGAAGTCGCACGCGCCGACCGTGTCGAGCTCGTAGCTCAGCTCGTACGGCAGCCCGCCCGCCTCGACGGTCGCGAACGTGCGCCCGGCGATGCCGATGACGTGCGTGTTGGCCGCGAAGTCCATGCCCGCGTGCACCGGGCCCGGCGCCGGTGGCTCGCCCAGCCGGCGGGCCACCTCGGCGTTGCGCACCCACCGGTTGCGGTACCACTCGGCCCGCCCGCCGCGCAGCCGCACGCCGTGGACCATGCCCTCCCCCATGAACAGGTGGGTGGCGGCCGGGTCGTCGAGGCTGAGCGGGTTGGGGCCGTTGCGCAGGTAGCGGCCGTCGAGCTCGGCGGGGATGCGGCCGGTGACCTCCAGGTCGAAGGCCGTGATCTCCTCCGTCGCGGGTGCGAAGCCGTTGCGGAAGGGGGTGCTGGTCATCGTGCGCTTCCTCTCAGGTCAGGAACGGCGTGAGCACGGAGGTGTAGAGCAGCCGGTAGCGCCGCTCCGCCTCGGCGCTGTCGAAGAAGCCGGAGATCTCCAGGCTCACCGCGCCGTGGATCGCCATCCACAGCACGTCGGCTATCTCGCCGGAGTCGGCCCCGCGCAGCCGTCCGGCCTCCAGGCAGGCGGCCACGGCCTCGACCAGGATGTCGAAGGTCCGCCGGCCGGCCGCGACCGCGTCGGGGGCGGGCTGGAAGCCGTGCATCGCGTTCTGGAACATGACCCGGTAGTAGTCGGGCTCGTCCAGCGCGTACTCGCGGTAGGCCGCCAGGCCCGCGTGCAACGCCGGGAGCGGGTCCTCCTGGGCGGGGACGGCCAGCAGGCGCGCCTCCAGCCGGGCGAAGCCCTCCAGCCACAGCGCCTCGCTGAGACCGTCCTTGCCGCCGAAGAGGGTGTAGATCACCTTCGTGGAGCAGCCGACCTCGCCGGAGATGCGCCGGACGGTGAGCGCCGCCGGGCCCTCGGCGACGAGCAGGTGTTTGGCGGCGTCGAGAATGGCCGTCCTGACCACGCTCTGGCCTTCCTGCTGGGCTTGCCGGTACGCGGTGACCGCCATGTGAGTAACACCGTTTCTTCTCGGTAACGCTGTTACCGACCTTTGTACGCCTCCTGCGTCCCGCCGTCAATGCCGCCGGCGAGGAGTAAGGGCGTCCGCCCAGGTAAGGAGGTCCGGCGTGACGGAGACGAACCGAGCGCGGGTCACGGTCGTGGTGGCCACCAGGGACCGGGTCAGAACGCTGGCCCGGACGATCCCCCGCCACCCGAGGCCGGTGATCCTCGTCGACAACGGCTCCTCCGACGGGACCGCCGGGTTCGTCCGCAAGCACTTCCCCGACGTCCAGGTGGTCGAGGCGGGGGCCAATCTGGGCGCGCCGGGCCGCAACGTCGGCGTGCGCCTGGCCGAGACGCCCTACGTCGCCTTCGCCGACGACGACTCCTGGTGGGCGCCCGGCGCCCTGGAACTGGCCGCCGACGTGCTGGACGCCCACCCCCGCCTGGCCGTGCTGGGCGCGCGCGTGCTGGTCGGGCCGCAGGAGCGGCTGGACGCGGCGTCGGAGGCGATGCGCGACTCCCCGCTCGGCGTCGAGGACGACCTGCCGGGGCCGAGCGTGCTGGGCTTCCTGGCCTGCGGGGCCGTCGTGCGCAGGGAGGCGTTCCTGGAGGCGGGCGGCTTCGACGACGTGATCTTCTTCTTCGGCGAGGAGGAACGGCTGGCCGTGGACCTGGCCGCGCGCGGCTGGGGGCTGGCCTACGTGGACGACGTCGTCGCCCACCACCACCCCTCCCCCGCCCGCGACCCGCGCGGCAGGCAGGCGCTGGCGGCGCGCAACGCCGTGCTGACCGCCGTGCTGCGCCGTCCCTGGCCGGTGGTGGCGCGCCGGTCCCTGGAGGCGCTGCTGGGCGGTCCGGCGGGCCGGGAGGGGCTGCGCACCGCCGTACGGCGGCTGCCCAGGGCCCTGGCCGCCCGGCGCGGCCTGCCGGTCGCCGTGGAACGCGCCCGCCGCAGACTGGAGCGCACGGCCGGCTGACGCCGTGGGCGGGGCTCGGCGCCGGCCCGTCGCGTCGTGCTCAGTGCCCCCGGTCAGTGAACGTCAGGGGACCTGCCAGCCGCGTTCGCGCAGGGCGTCGGCGAGCGGGGCGGCCGCGTCCGGCTGGACCCACAGCTCGGCGATGCCCAGGGGCAGCCCGGGCGCGTGCTCCAGCCGCACGTCCTCGACGTTGACGCCGACCTCGTCGCACACCTGGAACAGCCGCGCCAGCTGGCCGGGACGGTCACCGATGACCACCTGGACGACCACGTACGCGGGAGCGGGACCGCCGTGCTTGCCGGGGATGCGCCCGTGCCCGGCGACGCCGCGCTTGAGGAGCTGGGTGAGGTCGCCGCTCGCGGTGCCGTCGCCCTCGGCCAGGGAGCGCAGCGCGGTCGCGGCCTCGGCCAGGTCGCGGGAGACCGCCTCCAGCACCTCGGCGACCGGGGTCGCGTTGCCCGACAGGATGCCGAGCCAGAGCCCGGGGTCGCCGCCCGCGATCCTGGTCACGTCGCGCACCCCCTGCCCGGCCAGGCCGAGCGCGACCTCGGTGGCGTCGGCCAGGCGGGCCGCCACGGCCGAGGCGGCGACATGCGGGGCGTGCGAGACGACGGCGACCGCGCGGTCGTGCTCCTCCGCGCCCACCTCGACGGGGTTGGCGCCGCACAGCTCGACCAGCTTGAGCACCGCCGCCCTGGCGTCGTCGGCGGCCTCGCCGGTCGGGCAGAGCGCCCATGGCCGGCCGAGGAACAGGTCGGCCCTGGCCGCGCCCGGACCGGACTTCTCCCGCCCGGCCAGCGGGTGGGAGGCGACGTAGGTCGTCAGGTCGCAGCCGAGCCGCGCGGCCATGCGGATGGGCTCGGCCTTGACGCTGGCGACGTCGGTGTAGAACCGGGCCACGCCGCGGCTCTGCAGCTTCAGCAGCTCGTCGGCCACGTGCGCCGGGGGCACCGCGATGACCGCCAGGTCGACCTGCCCGGCGGGCAGCCGCTCCGGCTCCCACTCCTCGCCCGCGCCCAGTTCCCTGGCCAGCCGCACGGCGGCCGCGTCACGGTCGGCGAGCAGCACGCGCACGTCGTGCTTGCGCAGCGCCAGGGCCGCCGAGGTGCCGATGAGACCGGTGCCGACGACGAGCACGGTACGGAGTTCCGAGGCCATATCGATGTCCTGATTTATCGGGCTAGTGAGAGTGTTGCCTGCCGTGTCCGTCAGGCACGTGCCGCGCGACGATCCGGCTCACGCCGGTCGCCTACTGGGCGATGTCCTGCCGCAGCGCCACCGCGCCCCGCAGATACACATGCTGCATCTCTGCCCGCGGACGGTCGGTCTCCACATGCGCCATCAGGCGCACCACGCGCGGCAGCGCCCCCGGCACGCCGATCTCGGTGCAGCAGATCAGCGGCACGTCGTGGAAACCCAGCTTGCGCGCCGCGAGGGCGGGGAACTCGGAGGTCAGGTCGGGGGTGGCGGTGAACAGCACGCTGATCACGTCGTCGGTGGTCAGGCTGTTGCGCTCCATGATCGCCTGGACCAGCTCGGTCGTCCCCTGGATGATCGAGTCGCGGTCGTCGGCATCCACCTGGATCGCCCCGCGGATCGCCCGCACCATGCGCCCTGTTCCCCTTCCATAGCGGGAGAGCCCGTGCGGAGAATGCGCACGGGCCCCTGCGTTCCGGCCAGATTACAGCTTCACGGCCGCGTAAAGCTCGCCGACCTCCTTCAGGCTCAGCGCGCGGACCGTGCCGGCCTTGGTGCGGCCCAGCTTCACCGGACCGAACTCGATCCGGGCCAGGTCGATCACCCGGTGACCGGCCTCCTCCAGCATGCGCCGCACGACGTGCTTGCGGCCCTCGTGCAGCACCACCTCGACCAGCGCCTGCTGGCCGTGCTCCTGGACGATGGCGAAGCTGTCGGCCTTGGCGATGCCGTCCTCCAGCTCGATGCCCTGCTTGAGCCTGCGGCCCAGGTCGCGCGGGATCGGCCCCGGCACCTTGGCCCAGTACTTCTTCTGCACCCCGTAGCTCGGGTGCGTCAGCCGGTTGGCCAGCTCGCCGTCGTTGGTGAGCAGCAGCAGGCCCTCGGTCTCGGTGTCGAGCCGGCCGACGTGGAACAGGCGGGGAGCCAGCTCCTCGACGTAGTCGGCCAGGCACGGGCGGCCCTGCGGGTCGTCCATGGTGGACACGACGCCGATCGGCTTGTTGAGTGCGTAGTAGACGAGGTCGGGGGCGGTCGGGATGCGCTTGCCGTCGACGTGGATGACCTGGGCGGCGGGGTCGACCTTGGCGCCGAAGCGGCGCACGACCTGGCCGTTGACCGTGACGCGGCCGTCGCCGATCATCTCCTCGCAGGCGCGCCTGCTGGCCACGCCCGCCTGGGCGAGCACCTTCTGCAGGCGAACGCCGTTGGGCACCTCGGTGGTGTCGCGCTCGTCGGTGTAGTCGTCGTCGTAGAAGGCACGGTCGCGCAGCGGCTGACGGGCGGCCTTGACGCGCCTGGCCTGGGGGCTCTCGGCGCCGGCCGTACGACGTCCGCCGCCGAGCGTCTGCACGTCGTCGCGCCTCGGGGTGCGCGGCTGCTGCCCGCGGGGGTTGTCCTCGCGCCTGCCGAAGCGGGCGCGGGTGTTGCCGGCGGAGGCGGACCTGGGAGCGTCGTCCCTGCGCCCGCCGCGGTCGGCACGGAAGCCGCCGCGCTCCTGACGCTCGCCGTCGCCGCCGCGTACGGGACGCCCGTCGCCACGGGAGCCGGCGTAACCGCCACGCTCCCCGCGCCGCTCGCCCGCGTAGCCGCCGCGGCCCGCGGAGGATCCGCCACGACCGCCGGAGAACCCGCCGCGGCCGCCGGAGAACCCGCCACGGTCACCCGAGAAGCCACCGCGCTCGCCGGAGCCGCCACGGTCGCCGGAGTATCCACCACGGCCGCCGGAGCCGCCGCGGTCGCCGGAGTACCCGCCGCGCTCGCCACCGGCGTAGCCGCCGCGCTCACCGCGCCGGTCGCCGCCGTAGCCGCCGCGCCGGTCGTCGCCGAACCTGCTCCGGTCGCCGGGCCGGGAAGCCCCGCCGAAGCCCTCGCCACGCGGCCGGTCCCCGCCCTCACGACGCGGACGGTCGAAACCGCCCTCACGGCGTGGACGGTCGAAACGGTCGCCGCCACGCGGGC
>NZ_JBSFGJ010000415.1:0-8262 GCF_053596515.1 Nonomuraea sp. NPDC001684 | reverse complement strand
AGCACGGTGGACACCGCGGCCGCCCGGCGTGCGGGGGCGGCCAGGTCGGCTCCGGCGTAGCGGGCCTGGAGGTTCGTGGCGGTGCCGGCGCCGTACAGGAAGAGGGAGAGGAACAGCAGGCCGGGGTGGCCGGCGACGGCGGCGACGATGACGCCGCCGCTGCCGACGGCGCCGGCGAGATACCCCAGGGCGAGGCCGGGGCGACGGCCGCGGGCCTGGGAGAGGCGCCCGACGGCGACGGCCGCCAGGGCGGAGCCGGCGGTGCCCACGGCGCTGGGCAGCCCGGCCAGGCCGGTGGAGCCGAGCATGTCCTGGGCGAGCAGGGCGCCGACGGTCACGCCGGCCGCCAGCCCGACGCCGCTGAGGACCTGGGCGATGACCAGGACGATCAGGGAGCGGCGCTGCGCCTCGACGCGCGGGACGTCGTCTGCCCGGACGGGCACGTTGGTCGTCACGAGAGAGCTCTTTCGAAGAGGGGTTGCATCGACGGCGTGGCCCGGGCCCGCAGGCGTGGTCAGGCCCGGTCGCCCAGGTCCAGGCGGTCGAGCAGGCCGCCGGCCGTGAAGGCGGCCACCAGGTCGTCGCGGCCCTCGGTGAAGTGGGCCCAGCTGTCGTAGTGCACGGGCACCACCCGGCGGGCGCCGAGGATCCCGGCCGCCTCCACGGCCTGCGCGCTGTCGAGCACGATCAGCCGCCCGTCGAACAGGACGGAGAACCGGGGCCCACCGGCGAAGAGCACGGCGGTGTCCACCGGGCCGAACCGGCCGGCGATCTGCCGGACCGCGTCCAGCGAGGCGTTGTCGCCGCTGACGTAGACCGTGGGCAGGCCCTCCCCGGTCAGGACGAACCCGACGACCTGGCCGGTGATCGGTTCGACCTCCTCGCGCGGGCCGGGGCCGTGCACGGCGGGCACGCCGGTGACGGTGATCGTGCCGCCGTCGCGGCGGTCCAGCTCGATCGACTCCCAGTCGGCCAGGCCCCTGGCCGTGCCGCCCAGCCGCTGCCCGCCCCCGGGCGTGGTGAGCGTGAGCGGGACGTCGGCCAGCAGGGCGCGGCCCGCGTGGTCCAGGTTGTCGGGGTGCTCGTCGTGGGAGAGCAGGACCACGTCGATGCGGCCGAGGTCGGCGGGCGTGGCGGACGGGGGAGCCGTCTTGGTCAGCCGGCCGCCCGGCACGTGGTAGTCGCCGGGGGCGTCGAAGGTCGGGTCGGTCAGGAAGCGCAGGCCGCCGTACTCGAACAGGGCGGTGGGACCGCCCAGGACGCGGACGGGGATCTGCTCGATGGGCGCGCCGAAAATGGCCATGCGAATTCCTCACGGATGGAGAGCGGTTTATCCGTGATGACGGTAACGGTGTCTCACGGACGAGCGCAAGCCGTACCATGAGACACATGAGCGAGACGCCGACCGCCGAGTCCGTGCTGCCGCCCGCGCCGGGGGCGGAGGACCACCTCGCCCTCGACTTCGTCAACAGCGCCATCGCGCTGCCCGGCGGGCAGTTCGTCGACCTGCTCGGCACGCCCGCGGCGACGAATCGCTGGCTCACCGAACGCGGCCTCGCGCCGGCCGACGCCGGGGTGCAGGAGATGTGCGCGACGCAGCTGCGCTCGCTGCGCGAGCACGTCAGGGCGTTGTTCAGCGCGCGGGTCGCGGGGCTGCCCGTCCTGCCCACGGCCCTGTCCGCCGTCAACGACGCGCTGAGCAAGGCCCCCACCGCCGCCCTGCTGTACTGGGACGAGAAGAACGGCCCCTACCGCGCGACGCCGTGCCCCACCAACGAGATCCTCGACCGCGCCCTCGCCACCCTGGCCGCCAACACGGCCGACCTGCTCACCGGCCCCGACGCCGAACGCCTCACCGGCTGCGGATCTCCGCCCTGCAACCGCTACCTGCTGCGGCACGGCCGCCGCCACTGGTGCTCCACGCGGTGCGGCGACCGCGCCCGCGCCGCCCGCGCCTACGCCCGGCGCACCCAGCCCACTCCCGGCTGACGGCCCGCGCCGGTGTGGCGCACGTCACATGTTCAGCTGTCACAGGACGCGGGTCTCCGGCATCTCTTGGTCGAACCACTGAGAAGCAAGGAGCACATCATGGAGACCCGCCTCAACCTCTTCGGCAGCCCGGTCGTCGCCAAGGCCCTCGGACACTACGGCGCAGCGGCCCCGGTGCTCATCCAGGAGTCGGCGTTGCCGGCCACGACCCAGAACCTGGTGATGCTGCGCGCCAGCCAGATCAACGGCGACGGCTACGCCACCGACGTCCACGGCACGAACGCCGCGCACGCCGGTGAGACCGTCAAGCGCCTGAACCTGGTCGCCACGTGGCGCGAGTCGACGGTGTTCACCGACGCCGAGCGGGCCGCCCTGGAGCTGACCGAGCAGGGCACCCGCATCGCCGACGGCGCCGGCGGCGTCACCGACGAGGCCTGGGCGAACGCCGCCGAGCACTACGACGACGACCAGCTCGCCGCCCTGGTGGCGTTCATCGCGCTCATCAACGCCACCAACCGCTTCGCCGTCATCAACCGGCAGCGCGGCGGCGCCTACCAGCCCGCCGCCCGCTGAACGACCCCGACGACGCCCCCGACGACGCCCCCGCGCCCGCTACCGCCGGCCGGGGGCGTCGCCGGCGGTCTGGGTGCGGTCGATGATGTCCAGGACGGCGTTCCTCGTCTCGCGGAAGGCGGCGGCGGTGTCGTCGGCGGCCGCGGTGACGGCCTGGCCGGCGGGGACGATCGCCGGTTCGAGCAGCAGGGCCACGGCGTCGGCGAGGACGTCCGCGGGGTCGCCGGCGCTGGGCGGCGCGGAGTCCGGGACGGACATGGCGGTGCCGAAGCCGGTGAGCAGGGCGTGCATGGCGTAGGACTGGTCGGCCAGCGGGCGGTCCTTGCGCAGCAGCCCGTGCCGGCGCAGGACCGGCATGACCGCCTGGCACATCGCGCTGGGCCGGGTGCGGTCGAACAGGTCGCGGTCGCCCGTCTGCTCGGTGAGCAGCCGCACCAGGTCGGCGTCCTTGGTGGCGAGGCGGCGGGCCAGCGGGGAGCTCAGCCCGGTGCGGACCAGCAGCGGAGCCAGGTGGCGCGGCAGCACGGCGGCGGGGTCGGCGGTGATGCGGGCGATGACCGCCTCCAGGAAGGCCAGCAGCTCCCGGGCGAACAGGCCGAGGACGAGGTCCTCCTTGGTGGGCCAGTACAGGTAGACGGTGCCCTTGCCGACCCCGGCCGCCGCGGCGATCTCGCTGACGGTGACCTTACGCACGCCGTGGTCGGCCACCAGCTCGCGCGCGCTGTCCAGAATGCGGGCGGCCTTGTGCGAGTGGTGTTCGATCAGGCGGCTCACTGCGCTGTCCTCCGGGTCGTGGGGCAGGATCTTCGGTTGTGCGTCAGAGGGCGGCGACGTCGAGGTTCTTGGCCCGCATGTCCTTGTTGTTGAGCATTCTCCTGCCCATGGCCCTGCCGACGCCCGGCATCCGCATCAGGCGCATCATCCCAGCTCTCAGCAACTGCTCCTTACGGTCGTGCGGGGTGAAGATGCGCCGTCCGGGCAGCGCGCTCTCCTGTTGCAGGCGGACGAACGGCCGCATCCGCGCCTCCCAGGCCCGCAACGCCCCGGGCAGGTCGCCGGGGTGGCGTTGCAGCATGGTGCCCAGCAGCTCGCCGCCGGCCAGGCCGCTGGAGGCGCCCATGCCCGCGTACAGGGTGACGCACCAGGCGGCGTCGCCGACCAGGACGACCCGGCCACGGCGCCAGCGCGGCATCCTGACCTGCTGCACCGAGTCGAACAGCGCGTCGGGCGCCTGCTCGTAGCGGGTCAGCAGCCCCTCCAGCAGGGGGCCGGCGGGTTCGGGGCCGAAGGCGGCGCGGATGGAGGCGACCGGCGGGCGGCGGAACTCGGCGTCGGCGTCGGCGGTGCGGTAGGAGAACAGCACGCTCGGGGCGTGGTCGGCGAACGGGAAGGCCCACACCGAGCGGCCCGGCTCGGCCAGGACCAGCCCCTCGTGCAGGCCGAAGCCGTCGACCGGGCCGTCGAGCACGGTGGCGCCGACCATGTAGCCCATCGGGTGCAGGTACTCCTCGTCGGGGCCGAAGACGAGCCGGCGCACCGTCGAGCGCAGGCCGTCCGTGCCGATCACCAGGTCGAAGCGCTCGGTCACGGTGGCGCCGGACGCGGTGTCGCGCAGCGTCACCTCCGCCGCCGCGTCGTCCTGGGTGATGCGGGCGGGGACGGTGGAGTAGCGGATCTCCACGTCGTCCGGCAGCGCCGCGAACAGGCCGCGCTCCACGTCGCCGCGCAGCAGCGGCCGGGGCCCGCCGGGGAGGAGGGACGGGTTCATCCCGGGACGCCGGCGCCCCGCCCGGTCCACCTCGTAGCTGGTGACATGGGGGCCGCTGCGGTCGCCGATGGCCTCCAGCACGCCCAACCGCCCGGCCGAGGCGATGCCGGCGCCGAACAGCATGATGAAGTAACCGCCGGAGCGGCGGGCAGGCGCCCGTTCCACCACCACCGGCTCCCAGCCGATCTGGCGCAGCCGCAACGCGGTGGCGATCCCGGCGATCCCCAGCCCGACCACCAGCGCCCGGCCAGTCGTCCCGCCCGCATTCGTCATGGCGCACTCCTTTCACGAGCTTCCCTGAGCATGCTAGCGGACGAACTGACCAAAATGGTTCTGTTGGTCAGTTCGCGCGAGCGGGCCTGGGAGGAGGAGGAGGAGCGCGGCGCGGGCGTGTCAGGCGACCGCGGTGCCCTCCAGCTCGACCATCAAGGTGGGGATCGCCAGCCTCGTCACGCCGAGCATCGTGGTGGCCGGCGCCGCCCCGGCGCCCCCCAGCCTCGCTGCCAGCACGCCGTAGTGCTGGAAGAGCAGATCCACGTCCGTGGTGTAGACGTTGAGCCGGACGAGGTCCGTCAACGACATGCCGGCCTTCCCCAGGACGGCCTCCAGGTTGTCGAGGCTCAACGCCAGCTGCGCCGCCAGGTCGCCGTCATGCCGGGGCGTGCCGTCGTCGCCCGTCGCGGTCTGCCCCGAGCAGTACAGGGTGCGGGTCTGCCCGGAGACCAGCTCGCCCTGGTTGAACCCCATCTCGACCGACCAGGTGACCGGGTTGATCGCCGTTCGTTCCAGTGTCATGTCAGCTCCGTTCGATGTCACGTTCTTCGACGTCATGGTGATCAGCCTCCCAACGAATCACGACATCCTGTGTCGTGTATCTCGATAGGGTTTTCGCATGCGTGCCGACCGGCTGGTCTCCCTGGTGCTGCTGCTGCGGCAGCACGGACGGCTGTCGGCGACCACCCTCGCCCGCGAGCTGGAGGTGTCCACCCGCACGGTGCTGCGCGACATCGAGGCGCTGTCCGCGGCGGGCGTCCCGGTCTATGCCGAGCGCGGCCGGCACGGCGGTTTCGCGTTGCTGCCCGGCTTCCGGACCGAGCTCACCGGCCTCAACCCCGACGAGGCGCTCGCCCTGCTGGTCGCCGGGTCGCGGCGCGGCGCGCAGGCGTTCGGCCTCGGCTCGGCGCTCGCCTCGGCGATGCTCAAGGTGGTCGACGCGCTGCCCGACAGCTACCGGGACACCGCGGCCGGCGCGGCCGAGCGGCTGCTCATCGACCCGGAGACCGACCTGCTGTCCCGCCGGCTGGCCGCCGAGGAGGTGCCCGACGACGTGGCGGCCGAGGTCCTGCGCGCGGTCTTCGCCGGACGCAAGCTGGAGATCCACTACGCGCCCTTCGGCGGGGCGCCCGAGTGGCGGACGGTCGACCCGATCGGCCTGGTCACCATCCGCGACCGCGGCTACCTGCTGGCCACGAGGTCCGGGGCCGACCGCACCTACCGGCTGTCGCGCGTCCAGGCCGCCAGGGCGCTTCCCGAACCCGCGCAGCGGCCCGACCGGGTCGACCTGGACCGGGCCTGGCAGGAGCGCAGCACCCGGTTCCGCACCGGCGGCGACCAGGTCACCGTGCTGGTGCGGATGGCCCCGAGGCGGCGGGAGGAGCTGCTGGGCACCGCGCTGGCCGTTCTCGCCGAGGAGGCCGACGCCGGCGGCCTGCTGCGGCTGGAGGTGACGTTCCAGGACGACAGGCACGCCGTCTGGGCGTTGTGGCAGCTCGGCACGGACGCCGAGGCCCTGTCCCCGCAGTGGTTGCGCGACTCCCTGCACACCCGCGCGACCGCGCTCGCCACCCGCTACCGGGCGCCGTCCTGAGAACCGGCCGCCTGCCGCGCGGAGCCTGCCTGAAAACCTGTTGGCGGGCCGCGGGGGTCGCTGTTAGTTTGCCGGTGGCCGTGCGAGAGATCGAGGAGGTGGTACCCGTGGACACAGCAACGACATGGGTGCTCCCCTCAGGGGTCACGGTCGGCGACTGAGGCAGGTGTCGCCGGGAGCGCCGCGCCAGCAGGCACTCCCGAAAGGCAACAACCATGCATTCTCCGCAGCCCACCGCAGCGCCCCTCGACTACGACGTGGTCATCGCCGGGTGCGGGCCGACCGGCGCGATGCTCGCCGCCGAACTGCGGCTGCACGACGTACGGGTCCTCGTCCTGGAGAAGGAGACCGAGCCCAAGTCGTTCGTCCGCATCGTCGGTCTGCACGTGCGCAGCCTCGAACTGATGGCGATGCGCGGCCTGCTGGAGCGCGTGCTCCAGCACGGACGACAGCGTCCGGCCGCCGGTTTCTTCGCCGCCATCGACAAGCCCGCGCCCAAGGGCCTGGATTCCGCGCACGCCTACATGGTGGGCATCCCGCAGCCCGTCATCGAGCGGCTGCTCGAAGAGCACGCGCTCGACCTGGGCGCGCACGTCCGGCGCGGTCACGAGGTGACCGGTCTCGACCAGGACGACGAGGGCGTGACCGTCGAACTGGCCGACGGGGAACGGGTGCGCGCCCGCTACCTCGTCGGCTGCGACGGCGGGCGCAGCACGGTGCGCAAACTGCTCGGCGTCGGCTTCCCGGGCGAACCCTCGCGGAACGGGACGCTGATGGGCGAGATGGAGGCGGGCGTACCGCAGGAGGAGATCGCCGCCACGGTGGCCGCCACGATGGCCGGGATGCGCGAGAAGCCCCAGCCGTTCTGGCTCCGGCCCTTCGGCCAGGGGATATACAGCGTCGTCGTGCCCGCGGCCGAGCCCGGCGACCGTGCGGAACCGCCCACCCTCGACGACTTCAGGCGACAGCTGCGCGCCGTCGCCGGAACCGACTTCGGCGTGCACTCCCCGCGCTGGTTGTCCCGCTTCGGGGACGCCACCCGCCTGGCCGAGCGGTACCGGGTCGGGCGGGTGCTGCTGGCCGGCGACGCGGCGCACATCCACCCGCCCATCGGCGGACAGGGCCTGAACCTGGGCGTTCAGGACGCCGTCAATCTCGGCTGGAAGCTGGCCGCGCAGCTCCGCGGCTGGGCGCCGGGCCCGCTGCTGGACACCTACCAGGCCGAACGCCGGCCGGTCGCGGCCGACGTGCTGGACAACACCCGCGCCCAGACGGAGCTGCTGTCCGCCGAACCGGGCCCGCGGGCCGTGCGCAGACTGTTCACCGAGCTGATGGACTTCGACGAGGTGAACCGCCACCTGATCGAGAAGATCACCGCGATCGGCGTCCGCTACGACTTCGGCGAGGGCCCCGACCTGGTCGGCCGCCGCCTGCGCGACATCGACGTGAAACAGGGCCGCCTCTACGACCTGCTGCGCCGCGGCCGCGGCCTGCTGCTGGACCGCACCGAACGCCTGACCCCCGGCGGCTGGTCGGACCGGGTCGACCACCTCGCGGATCCCACCGCGGCCCTCGACGTCCCGTGCGTCCTGCTGCGTCCGGACGGCCACGTCGCCTGGATCGGCGACGACCAGCGGGACCTGGACATCCACCTGTCCCGCTGGTTCGGCATGCCCGTCGGCTGACGTCCCCGCCATGAACCCGGTGACCGGCGGTCTGGTCCGGTCACCGGGCAGCGGCCGGCGCCGAAAAATTGTTCGCCGGCGGATGTCGAGAACCCTCCGGCGGCTCCGTCCCAGGGGCGGAACACGAAGACGACCCCGAAGGGACGACCATGCGGACGAACGAGATCACCGAGATCCTGAACCGGCCGATCAGCCGGGAGCTGCTGGCCCGCGACCTGACCCGGCTGGCGTACGTGGCCAAGGACGGCACGCCGCGCAACGTCCCGATCTCGTTCACCTGGAACGGTTCCGAGATCGTCATGTGCACCACGAAGAACGCCCCCAAGCTCGCCGCCCTGCGCGCGAACCCGACGGTCGCCCTGACGATCGACACCGAGGTG
>NZ_JBSFGJ010000414.1:0-8272 GCF_053596515.1 Nonomuraea sp. NPDC001684 | reverse complement strand
CTCGTCGTCTCCATGGCCAACCCCGACGCGCTCAAGGAGGCCGTCGGCAAGGCCGTCGCGGCGAAGATCCCGGTCGTCACCATCAACTCCGGGGCCGACTCCTCCAAGGCGTTCGGCGCCCTCACCCACGTCGGCCAGTCCGAGGACGTGGCCGGGCGCGGCGCCGGCGAGCAGCTCAAGGCCGCGGGCGTCACCAAGCTGCTGTGCGTCGTGCACGAGGCCGGCAACGTCGGCCTCGACCAGCGCTGCAAGGGCGCCGAGCAGACCCTGGGCGGCACGGTCGAGCGCCTGCAGGTGGACGTCGCCAACCTGGCCGACGTCACCTCCAAGGTCACCGCCAAGCTGCAGTCGGACAAGCAGGTCAACGGCGTGCTCGCGCTCAACCCGGCGGTCGCCGTGGCGGCCAGGGACGCGATCAAGGACTCGGGGTCGCAGGCCAAACTCGCCACCTTCGACCTGTCGGGCGACGTGGTCGCCGCGATCAAGGACGGCGAGATCCTGTTCGCCGTCGACCAGCAGCAGTACCTGCAGGGCTACCTGCCGATCACGTTCCTGAAGCTGTACAAGGACAACCTCAACACCGTCGGCGGCGGGCTGCCGGTCAACACCGGGCCCGGGTTCGTCACCAAGGACAACGCCGAGCAGGTGGCCAAGCTGGCCGAGGCGGGCACCCGATGAGCGGCCGCCGGGACGCGGCCGGGGACGAGGCCGGGCACGGGGAGGGCCGCCGATGACGGCCGCTCCCGCGCGGGCCGACGAGCGGGTCGCCCGCGTCGGCCTGGCCCGCCGCCTGATCGTCCGGCCCGAGCTCGGCGCCGTGGTGGGGCTGGTCGTGGTGTTCGCGTTCTTCGCCGCGCAGTCGGAGGTGTTCCGCTCGCCGGCCGGGATCGCCAACTGGCTCGACCCGGCCGCCACGCTCGGGATCATGGCGGTCGCGGTGGCGCTGCTCATGATCGGCGGCGAGTTCGACCTGTCGGCGGGCGTGCTGACCGGCACCAGCGGGCTGATCCTGGTCACGCTGGCCACCCGTTACGGGTTCGGCGTGTGGCCGGCGATGCTGGCCGGGCTGGTCGTGGCGCTCGCCGTGGGGTTCGCCAACGGCCTGGTGGTGACCCGGACGAAGCTGCCCAGCTTCATCGTCACGCTGGGCACGTTCCTCATGCTGCAGGGCGTCAACCTCGGCGTCACCAAGGCCGTCACCGGGACCGTGCAGGTCGGCGGCCTGCGCCGGGCGGCCGGGTTCGACGGCGCCAGCGCGCTCCTCGCGGGCACGATCCAGATCGGCGGCACGTCGTTCCGGGTGGCGATCCTGTGGTGGATCGCGATCACCGCGCTGGCCACGTGGGTGCTCATGCGCTCCCGGCCGGGCAACTGGATCTTCGCCGTGGGCGGCGACGAGCAGGCCGCGCGGGCGGTCGGGGTGCCGGCGGCCCGGACGAAGATCGCGCTGTTCATGACCACGGCGGTGGCCGCCTGGCTGGTCGGCTCGATCCTGGCGCTGCGCTACACCTCCGTCCAGGCCAACATCGGCATCGGGCAGGAGTTCGTCTACATCATCGCGGCCGTCATCGGCGGCTGCCTGCTGACCGGCGGGTACGGCTCCGCCGTCGGCGCCTCCATCGGCGCGGTGATCTTCGGCATGGCCGACAAGGGCATCGTGTTCCTGGGGTGGGACGCCGACTGGTTCAAGTTCTTCCTCGGGGCCATGCTGCTGCTCGCCACGCTGGCCAACCGGATGGTCCGGCGCTACGCCGAGGAGGTGCGGCATTGATCCTGCAGACCCGCGACATCGGCAAGACGTTCGGCTCGGTGCTGGCCCTGCGCGGGGTGTCGATGGGCGTGGAGGCGGGCTCGGTCACCTGCGTGCTCGGCGACAACGGGGCCGGCAAGTCCACGCTCATCAAGATCCTGGCCGGGGTGCACCAGCACGACACGGGGACGTACCTGGTGGACGGCGCCGAGGTGCGCTTCGCCGGCCCGCGCGAGGCGCTCGACCGCGGCATCGCCACCGTCTACCAGGACCTGGCGATGATCCCGCTCATGTCGGTCTGGCGGAACTTCTTCCTCGGCTCCGAGCCCCGCAAGGGGCTCGCCTTCGACGTGGCCAGGGCCCGCCGGGTGGCGGCGGAGGAGCTGCGCGCCATGGGCATCGACATCCGGGACGTCGACCAGCCCGTCGGCACGCTGTCGGGCGGCGAGCGGCAGTCGGTCGCCATCGCCAGGGCCGTGCACTTCGGCGCGCGGGTCCTCATCCTGGACGAGCCCACCTCGGCGCTGGGCGTCAAGCAGGCGGGCGTGGTGCTGCGCTACATCGCCCGCGCCCGCGACCGGGGGCTCGGCGTGGTGTTCATCACCCACAACCCGCACCACGCCTACCCGGTCGGCGACCGGTTCCTGCTGCTCAACCGCGGGACCAGCATGGGCGAGTACGCCAAGTCCGACATCGGCAAGGACGAGCTGACCGCGCTGATGGCCGGCGGCGCGGAGCTGGCGGAGCTGGACCACGAGCTCCGGCGCGAATGAGCACCGCTTGATCGGAATTTGACGAAACCGGGCGATCGGATCGAGGTAGGCCAAGGCAGGAACCGGGGTGGACCACACTGACGACCGGGGGCGGCCACCGTGACGACGATGATCAGCAAGCAGATCGTGCTGGAGAAGGCGGCGCAGGAGTTCGCCGACGCCAACGCCAAGCGGCCCTTCATCTATGAGCTGCCGCCCGAGCAGGGCCGCGAGGTCCTGGAGAAGCTGCAGTCCGACCCGAGCGTGCCCAAGCCGGAGATCGACGAGGAGTGGATCCAGGTCCAGGGCGGCCCGACGGGCATCGTGCCGGTGCGCATCGTCAAGCCCAAGGGGGCCACGGGCACGCTGCCGGTCATCTTCTACATCCACGGCGCGGGCTGGGTGTTCGGCTCGGCGCACACGCACGACCGGCTCGTGCGCGAGCTGGCCGTGCGGACCGGCGCCGCCGTCGTCTTCCCCGAGTACGACCGCGCGCCCGAGGCGAAGTACCCCACGCAGATCGAGCAGAACTACGCCGCCGCCCAGTGGGTGGCCGAGCACGGCGCGGAGAAGGGCCTGGACCCCTCCCGCATGGCCGTGGCCGGGGACTCGGTGGGCGGCAACATGTCGATCGTGCTCACGCTCATGGCCAAGGAGCGCGGTGACGTGCGGCTGCTCGGCCAGGTGCTGTTCTACCCCGTCACGGACGCGAACTTCGACACCGAGTCCTACAAGCAGTTCGCCACGGGCTACTACCTCAACCGGGACGGCATGAAGTGGTTCTGGGACCAGTACACGACAGATCCGGCGCAGCGCGCGGAGAGCCACGCCTCGCCGCTGCGCGCGAGCGACCAGGAGCTGCGCGGCCTGCCGCCGGCCCTGGTGCTGAACGGCCAGGCCGACGTCCTGCGGGACGAGGGCGAGGCGTACGCGGCCCGGCTGCGGGAGGCGGGCAACGACGTCACGGCGGTCGAGCTGGCGGGGATGGTGCACGACTTCGCCATGGTGGACCTGCTGCGCGACACCAACGCCAACAAGGCCGCCATGAGCCTGGCGGTCACCAAGCTGCGCGAGTGGCTGAACACCTGATCTACAACGTAAAGACGTCCGCGTTCCACGCTGCCCATACGGTGAGAAAGAACCATATTTCTCCACCAAGACAAAGGAGTACGGAAGCGTGGCACGCGACGCTGTCTGGGCCGTTATTACCGGCATGTACGACGCCTACGCGCGAGGCGACAGGCAGGGCATCGACCGGCTCCTCCACCCGGAGGCCACGATCTGGGACTCCGCCGAGCCCGGCCTGATCACCAGCAGGCGGCAGCTCGAAAGAGTGCGCGACGCGCGGCCGTCGGACGGCCCGGCGGAGACCTCCGTCCGGGCCATCGACGAGATCGTGGACGTGTGGGGCGACACCGCCCTGGCCCGGTACCTGCTGCAGGTGGACTTCGAGCACGGCGACCCCGAACTCGTCCGGACGACCAGCGTGCTGCGCCTGGTGGACGGCGAGTGGAAGATCGTCCACGTGCACGAGAACACGCTCAGCTCGTGCACCAGGCCGCACACGGACGACGCGCGCGCGGACACGCCCTGACGACCTGACCGGGCGCGGGCGCGCCGCGCGGGGCCCGGCAGCGACCCGGCAGTGCGCCGCGCACAGCCGGGCCGGCTCCGGCCGGGCGTCGCGCACACCGAGGAGGAAGGGGGACGGCCCTATGGTGCGGCAATACTTCGCGCCCCCCTCCGAGGAGCTTGCATGACCGCCACCGACGCACCGACGCTCCCCATCGGGGCGGCGTTCGACCGGATGCCGTTCTCCCGCCGGCACGTGCTCATCGCGCTCGCCCTGTTCATCGCCTTCGTCATCGAGTCCTGGGAGCAGCTCGCCCTGGTCTACGCCTCCGGCGACCTCGGGCCGGCGTTCGGCATCGACGAGGCCGGGATCGGCGTCGTGCTGTCGGCGGTGGCGTTCGGCATGATCCCCGGCGTGCTGGTCTGGGGGCCGCTCGCCGACCGCGTCGGGCGCCGGCCGACCGCTTTCTGGTCGCTGCTGGCCTACGGCGTGATCGCGTTCGCCTCGGCGTTCGCGCCGAACATGGCGACCCTGGTCGCGCTGCGCGTCTGCTCCGGGCTCGCGCTGGCCGGGGTCTACACGATCACCTTCCCGCTCTTCCTGGAACTGCTGCCGACCAGGCACCGGGGCCGGGCCGCGGTCTACCTGTCGATCGGCTGGCCCATCGGCATGCTGGCGGCCATCGCCGCCTCGGTGACGCTCGGCGGGCTCGGCTGGCACGTCGTGGTCATCGCCAGCGCGGCGGCCGGGCTGTGGGCGTTCGCGATCAGGGCGTGGGTGCCCGAGTCGCCGTACTGGCTGGCCGCCCGCGGACGGCAGGAGGAGGCGCGGGCCGTGCTGCGCGTCCTGGGCAGCCCCGACGCCGAGGCCACGTTCACGATCGCCGGAACGGTGGCCGGCGCGCGGGCCGGCAACCCCATGGACCTGTTCCGCGGCCGGCTGGCCCGGATCACCGTGCTCATGCTGCTGCTCAACTTCGTCTTCAACTGGGGCTACTGGGGGCTGCAGACCTGGCTGCCGACGCTGCTGCAGGCCAAGGGGCTGTCGCTGTCGGCCTCGCTCGGCTTCGCCGCGCTCAGCGCGCTGATGATGATCCCCGGTTACGTGAGCGCGTCCCTGCTGACCGGCCGGTTCGGCCGCAAGAAGGTCTTCCTGTTCTACGTGGTCGCCGCCGTGCTGGGCGGCCTGTGGTTCGCCACCGCGAGCAGCCTGACCGGCCTGTACCTGGGCAACTTCGTCCTGTCGTTCTTCAGCCTGGGCGCGTGGGGCGTCTGGAACACCTGGAACGGCGAGTTCTACCCGACCGCCCTGCGCGGCACCGGCTACTCCTGGGCCACGGCCTCCCAGCTCGTGGCCACCACGGTCGCGCCGTCGGCCGTGGGCGCGCTGCTGGCCCACGCCACCGGCTTCACCGCGACGATGCTGGTGATCAACGCGTTCATGGTGGCCACGGCGCTGCTGGCCATGCCGCTGCCCGAGACCGAAGGGCGCGAGCTGGAGTGATCCTCGGCGTCGCGCTGGACGGGCCGTCGCCGGCGGTGGTGGCCGTCGGCGACGGCGCTCCGCTGTCGCAGGCCGTACGCGCCTGCGTGGCGGTCGACCTCGACGGGATCCCCCGCGCGCCGGTGGCCGCGATCCGCGTCGGCGGACCGTGCCCGCCGGTGCTGCGGCCGGTGGCCGACCCGGGGGTGGCCACGATCGTGCGCGGCGGGCACAGCCTGACCGGCCGCCCGCTGGCGCCGCTGGACACCGGCGCGGTACGCGAGTTCGCCGCCGGCTGCGGCCTGGTCGACTTCGCGGTGACGGCGACCGGCTCGCCGATGCTGGCCGACCACGAGCTGGCGGTGGCCGCGATCATCGCCGCCGAGGTGCCCGCGGCCAGGATCACGCTGTCGTACGAGTTCGGCCGCCCCGGCCTGCGGGAACGCGAGGCGCACGCGATCCGGAACGCGGCGCTCGGCCCCGAGGCGGGCCGGATCGCCGACCGGGTGGCGCGGGAGCTGCCCGGGGTGCCGGTGTTCTTCGCCCGCACCGGCAGCGGCCTGGTGTCGGCGCACTACTTCCGCAGGTTCCCGCGGGCCTGCGACCGCGGCGGGACGACCAGCCTGCGCCGCGGCCGGGCCGCCCTGGCCACGGCGGACGTCCCGGCGCCGTTCCAGGTGGTCGAGTCCGCGGGCGAGGACCTGCTGGCCGCGGCCTACGGCGCGGCGCTCGCCCGTCCCGAGGCCCAGGTGGAGCGCATCGTGCAGGCCCGCGGCCGGGCCGAGCTGGACCGGGCGCTGCAGGACGCCAGGGACGAGGCCCTGACCCGCGTGGTCAGCGCCGGCGCCGCGCCCGGCTTCGCCCGGATCGCCGAGACCACCGTCAACCCGCTGTCCTACCTGCCCGACGGCTTCTACCGGGTGCGCGTCACGGCCGAAGGCGCGACGCCGTGACCCGGCGCGTCGGCCCCGAAGAGCTGCGCCGCTTCTCGGCCGGGTCGCGGCTGTTCGCCACGGGCGCGGGCGAGTCCTCCTACGGCCTCACCCTGGCCTGGGCGGAGTCGGTGCTCGGCGACGGCGTCGAGCTGGCCGCCGCGCGCGAGCTGGACCCGGGGACGTTGTGCATGGTGGTCAGCCTGGTCGGGTCCACGACCGCGCTGGGCGAGCAGCTGCCCGCGGGCGACGAGCCCGTACGGGCTGTGCGGGCGCTGGAGCGGCGGCTGGGGGAGCGGGCCGGAGCCGTGGCGGCGCTCAACCTGGCGGCCGAGAACGCGCTGATCCCGCTGGTCGCCGCGGCGGCCCTGGGCGTGCCGCTGGTCGACGGCGACGGGACGGGCCGGGTGTTCCCGCTGGTGGAACAGACGACGTACAGGCTGGGCGGGCTGAGCGCGTCCCCACTGGCGCTGGCCGGGGCGTCGGGGGAGCTGGTGCTGCTGGAGACCGCGGGCGGCCGGGTGGAGGAGCTGCTGCGTCCCGTCGTGCTGGCGGTGGGCGGGTGGGCGGTGGCCGCCTGCTACCCGATGGCGGCGCGGGAGCTGGCCCGGGTGCTGGTGCCGGGCACGGTCAGCCTGCTGCTGGCGGCCGGGGTGCCCGGCGCGCCGCGCTCGGCGGCCGCCCCGTACGGGGTGCGCACGCTGTGCGCGGGCCGCATCCTGGCCGTCGAGGGCAGCACGGGGCACGGCGCCGACGTGGCCATGCCCTCGCTGCCCTCCAGCATCGTGGTGCAGGAGACGGGCGGCCTGCGCAGGCTCGTCCGGCTGGAGGCGCACAACGAGATCGTGCTCGCCCTGGCCGACGGGGCGCCGGTGGCGATGGCGCCGGACCAGATCTGCATGATCTCGTCCGCCGACGGCCTGGTCGTGGACGTCGACAAGGCGGCGCCCGGCATGGAGGTGGAGGTCATGGTGGTCAAGGCCGCGCCGGTCTGGCACACGGACGCGGGGCTCGCGCTGGGCGGGCTGCGGGCGTTCGGGATCCCGTTCGAGCAGCGGGCGGAGTCGCCGTGAGCGGCCTGCGCGAGCCCGGCTGGGAGGCGCCGGTCACGGTGGCGGAGCTGGTCAACACCGGCCCGCTGGCCGGGGCCAGGATGTACGGCGGCGGCGACAACCCCGTGCACCAGGTCCGCATCGTGGACGACCTGTCGGTGTTCGGCGCGGTGACGCCGCACACGGCGGTCGTGCTGATCGGCGCGGCGGCCGGCGGCGGCTGGGCGGTCGAGATGGCCATGCGCCGGGCCTGGGAGCAGGCGGCGGCCTGCGTGATCGCGCCGTCGGGCGGCCTGAGCGCCGGGTCGGGCGAGGTGCTGGCCGAACGGCTCGGCGTCACCCTGATCTTCGTGGACGAGGACCCGCTGATCGTCGCCGTCCGGGTGGCCTCGGCGGCCTCCAGGCCGGAGGCGGCCCGCACCCAGCTCGTCGCCCGCTGCGCGACCCGGCTGGCCGACGCGGGCCCCTCGGCGCGGCGGGTGCTCGGGGTGCTCAACGCCGAGCTGCCCGGCACGTCGGTGGCCTTCCTCGACCGGTACGGCCTGCACGTCGCCGGCCGCCAGAGCGCCACCCGCGCGCCGGGCGAGCACGAGCCGGCCCGGCCGCCGGGGTCCCGGTGGGCGGCCGAGGTCGAGGTGCCCGGTCAGGAGGGCCCGGCGCTCGGGACGCTGGTGGCCGCCGGCACGTCCCGCTCGCCCGGCTGGCCCGCGGTGGTGCGGACCGTGCTGGGC
>NZ_JBSFGJ010000413.1:0-8283 GCF_053596515.1 Nonomuraea sp. NPDC001684 | reverse complement strand
GCCCAGAACCAGATCCCACAGACACTCACCGCTTAACCTGCAGAAACAGGATCACGCGAAGATCGATTCATACACCACGTCCGTGGACGTGACCCAACGCCAAGAAGACGATCATCGAGCATCGCCGCCTGCTCACGGCCGGTGGCTGGCTGTCCTTGCTGGCTTCCACCTGCTATATCGATCTTCGCGCGTTCGACGCCGCTGCAACATGGCTTCAGACATCCGCGCAGTTGGCCAAGCACGCTGAGTGTCCCGAGATCGCGGCATGGTGCCTGGAGACGGAGGCATGGCAGGCGGTCACCACCGGCGACTACCGCCGAGCCTTGACCCTGACTCAGGGGGCGCAGGTGATCGCGCCACGTGGAAGTTCCGCCTACATCCAGGCGACTGCGCAGGAAGGTCGGGTATGGGCGCGGCTCGGATCCGGCCCGGAGACACGTGATGCGCTGAACCGTGTCGCCCGGCTGGTCTCGCCGTTGTCGACGCCCGAGCATCCCGAGCATCACTACCGGTACGACCCCTCCAAGAGCGACGCATACGTCGCGACCACACTGTCATGGCTGGGAGATCCGGCCGCCGAGTCATACGCCCGGCAGGTGCTCGCGCGCATGGAGTCAGCCGCAGACGGGCCGTTTCGCCCGCGCAGGGCGGCATCCGCGCGCCTTGACCTGGCGCTGGCGCTGCTGGCGGCCGATCAGCCCGACGAGGCCGGTCGGCTTACCCTCATGACGATGATTAGCGGCGTGCTGGTGCCGTCCAGCTATTGGAGGGCACACGAGGTGATCAGCGCCATCGAAGCACTCCGCATGCCGGAAGCCGCAGAACTGCGCGAGGCATATCGAGAATTGAGCGGACGGGCGGTCTTCTGAGTGACCAACTGAGTGACAACGCCCTCGGATGAGGCCGGACAACAGTGGATCATCGTGGACCCTATGCGCAGGTGGGAGCGGGTACAGCCCGTGGTCCCGCCCCTGCCTGGCATGCCTGCCGTCAGTAGATGACCTGCGACTGAACGCTGTCAGGATGACAAGGGGGGACGCACAAGGACGTCGGGACGCATCGGTGCCTCAGAGTGGACCGGTGACGTCGTCGATGAGAGCGCCATCGGCGCGGACTTGACGCGAGTAGAGCCTTCTGCAGCTTGTTCCAACCGGAATGTGCACTAAAGGCGCTGGCCGAGCCGCGCGATGCGGCGGCGTTCATCGCCGATCTGCAGCGCTGTCTCAGCGCACGATGGACCGGTTAGAGGTGGCTATGCGCATGGGCAGGACCGGCAGAGGCGAGCCGGTGCCGAGGCGGACGTGCTGCTGGTGGGCGTGCGCGCCGTAGTTGACGGTCTCACCACTACCGAGGAGAGATGATGAGCGGTTTCCGTACCCACGACGAGAGTGACGCCCTTGAGGTGGCCCGGCCGACATTGGAGGTCGCCAAGAAGCGCATGGGGTTCGTGACCACGCTGAACGGAGTGACGGCCGAGTCGCTGGAGCTGCTTGCCGGCTACAACGCCGGCCGAGCAGTCCGGCAAGTCGTCGCTGCCGGCGGCGACCAAGCAGGTGGCCCTGGGCACGGCCGGCGTGGCCAACGGTTGGCAGTACTGGGTGGCCGCGCACTCCATCCTGGCGCTGCGCGCGCGGGTGCCGGCCGAGGTGGTCCAGGACCTGCGTGCGGACCGGCCGCCGGCCGACGAGGCCAGGAGTGGAGCCGGGAACAGGCGGCAGTGTGAGCACTGTGATCCGTGCCGGTCAGACCCGGTGTCGCTCGGCGCGCCGTCTACTGGACGGCCTTGTGGCGCGTCAGTGGCACGGTCGTCCCCGCCACTGATCTCGTGAGGTGCCCAGGCCGGGCGAACGCCTCGCGCGCCGCCTGAGCCTCGGACCGGATGACGCACTCCTTGACATGATCGTTGATCAGGCCCATCGCCTGCGGGAACGCATGCACGGTGGTCGGCCCGACGAACTGCCAGCCCTGCTTGCGCAGATCCTTCGACAGCGCGATCGAGGCCGAGGACGTCGAGACGGTCTGCGGTTCGGGCAGTTCAACCCACAGCTCAGTAGGGGCGCGTCTGCCCATGGGGGGTGAGGCGCGGCGGACTTGCTCGATAGTAGCGATCTCTTGCTCAATCCCGCTCTTCTCAGAGGAGAGGCGGAAGCAGCGCCTGAGGGTGATCGCGTGACGGCTATGCTCGCAGCAGCCTGTATCCGGAAGTGGTGAGGCACTGACCGACGCAGTGAGGTACCCGTGGCCAGTGATGCGTTATTCGGCCGCCGTGCCGAGCTCGAACAGCTGTCCAGCTTTCTCGACGCGGCTCGGCGGCATGGCGACGCGCGGCTGATGTGGGGTGACCCCGGCATCGGCAAGTCCGCTCTCATGGCCGCTGCGGCCGAGCTGGCGGTCACGGCGGGGATGCGCGTGCTGCGAGCGTCCGGGTCGGAGTTCGAAGCCGACGTCAGTTACTCCTGCCTCAATCAGCTGCTCCTGCCGGTCGAGGCCGACATCCAGCACCTGCCGCCGCAGCTTCGAGAGGCATTGTCGGTGGCGTTGGGGTTCGGCGTCGGCGCGCCCACAGACGCGCTCCTGGTCTGCAACGCCGCGCTCCTGCTCGTCAAGAGGGTCGCCGCTGAGACATCGCTCGCCCTTCTGGTGGACGACGTTCAATGGATCGACCGGGCCAGCGCCGTCGTGCTGGGATTCGTCGCCCGCCGGCTGCAGGGGGTCGGGGCCGCGCTGCTGTTCTCCGCCAGGACGGGCGCAGTGAGCTCCGCGGCGCCGCGCGGGTTGACCGAGATGGCCGTCCAGCCCCTGGATCGAGCGGCGGCAGGGCAACTGGTCGACGTCCACTTCCCGGACATGCCGGTACGGATCAGGAATCGGCTGCTCGACCTGGCCCAGGGCAATCCGCTGGCCTTGACGGAACTGCCTTCGACGTTGCTGGGCGCGACGCATCCCGCGGTGGCGCACTCGGAGGTGGTCCCGCTCAGCGACCGGCTCCAGGCGATGTTCGCCGCGCGGATCGCCGATCTGCCGGCGTCGACCCGGAGAATGCTGTTGCTGGCCACGTTCGAGGGCACCGGCGACGTCCGGGTGCTCAGGGCTGCCTCGGCGGATGAGGCCGGGCTGGCCGACCTCGCCCCCGCCGAGCGGGCGCAGCTGGTACGCGTGGACGACGCCACGGCGCGGATCGCGTTCCGGCACCCGCTGATCAGGTCGGCGATCGTGGCGGGGTCCACGCACGAAGAGCGCCGGACCGCGCATGTCGCCCTCGCCGGCGCCCTGCCGGGTGACCAGGAACGTCGTGCGTGGCATCTGGCCGCGGCCGCCGTCGGCCCGGACGAGACGGTGGCGGCGCTGCTGGAGGGCTCGGCGCATCGCATCATGCTGCGCGGTGACGCGTTGGCCGCGGTCGCCGCGCTGGTCCGGGCAGCCGAGTTGAGCGTGACGAGCGCCGATCGGGGGCGTCGGCTGTCCGAGGCCGCGTACATCGGCGCCGAGGCGAGCGGGGCCGTCGACGACGCGAAGACGCTCCTGACCGACGCGCGGCGGGCGGCTCCGGATTCCACCGGCTCGCTTCACGCGGCCAACGCGGCCGCGTTCCTGATGCTCAACGGGGATGGCGACGTCGCCACCGCCCACCGGCTCCTGCTCGGCGCCATCGAGACCGCCGGGCACGGCTACCGGGCGGAGGATCCCGCGCTCGTCGAGGCCATGCACACGTTGATGCTGTTGTCCTGGTACGGCAGCGCTCCGGAATACTGGGAGCCGTTCTACCGGGTGTTGGAACGGTTGGAGCCGCGACCGCCCGACGTGTTGTCGCTGGCGAGCAGGACCTTCCCGGACCCGGTCCGCACGGGGGCGTCGGCGCTGGCGAGCAGCCGGCGCATCCTCGACACTCTGACGGACGAGACCGACCCCACGCGGATCGTGCGGGTCGGCACGGCCTCGGTCTATCTGGATCGGCTGGGTGACTGCCGCGAGTCCTCGTGGCGGCTGGTCCGGCAGGGACGGGACGGAGGCGCGCCCCGACGACACCTCGGCGCCCTCATGCACCTGTGCCTGGACGACTTTCTCGTCGGCCGATGGGACGAGGCCGAGGAACTGGCCAGTGAGGGTCAGCAGGTCTGCGAGACCAGCGGTTTCTCCTTCTTCGCGTGGTACTTCCTGTACAACAGGGCGATCCTCGCCGCCGGACGGGGACGCTTCGAGGAGGCGTACGCGCTCGCCGACGAGATCACCCACTGGGCGCTCCCACGCGGTGTGACGGCCGCGGCGCTGTTCGCCCAGCATCCGCGTGTCCTCGCGGCGCTGGGACAGGGGGACTTCGGCGCGGCTTTCCACCACGCCGCCGCGATGAGCCCGCCCGGCGCGCTCGCCGCGTACGTGCCTCACTGCACGTGGGTCATGCTCGACCTCGTCGAGGCGGCGGTGCGGACCGGGCGGATGGTCGAGGCCAGGGCGCACGTCGAGGCGATGCGGGCCGCCGACGTGGCCGCGTTGTCGACTCGGATGACGCTGGTCCAGGCGGCCGCGGAGTTCCTCGTGTCCGACGACGAGGGGACGAGGGCGCGGCTGGAGTCGCTGTTGTCGGGCCACGTGGCGAAACGGTGGCTGTGGGACGCCTCCCGCGTCCGGCTCGTCCTCGGCGAGAGGCTGCGTCGTGACAGGTCGGCGTCGCAGGCGCGCCGGCAGCTGCTCATCGCCCGCGACGGCTTCGCCGCGATGGCCGCCGGGCCCTGGGCCGAGCGTGCACGGAACGAGCTGCACGCCGCCGGACACCGGACGGCCGAGACCTCGGCAGGCGGCCCGGCCGCCCTGACCGCGCAGGAGTTGCAGATCGCCGAGCTGGCGGCGAGCGGCCTGACCAACAAACAGATCGCCGAGCGGCTGTACCTGTCGCACCGGACGGTGGGCGCGCACCTGTACCGCATCTTCCCCAAGCTCGGCGTCGCCTCCCGCGCCGGGCTCAGGGATGCTCTCGCACCGGATTCCGAAGCCCCGCGCTGAGCTCGTCGGCCTGTGCCTCCTTCTCCTCCAGCAGCCGCTCCAGCAGGCGCCGGGTGGTGGGGTCGTCGGCCCCGACCCAGCGCACCGCCTCCTGCAACGACTGGACGAGGATCCGCGCCCCCACGAGGTCCTGCGTCACGATGCCGGTGAGATCGCCGTCCTGGAACGTCTGGAAGGTGATGCGCGACCGCGCCGGCAGGTGCCGTGGGTCGTGGTCGGCGGCGAACCCGAGGTGAGCGATGCGGGTCGCGAGCAGCCGCGCGCCGGCGCGGTCACGGTCGGCGCAGCCGTGGAGGAACTCCGCGACCGCTCGATGCGACGGCCCGCGGACGAGCAGGGCGTGCTGCTCGTACTGCAACGAGGACACGACCAGGCTGGCCAGCAGCACGTTCAGCAGGTGTGCGACCGCTTTGAGCTCGGCCCGGTTCGACGGCGTGACCGCACCGTCGTCCGGGTCGAACAGCGCCCGGTCCCGGACCTCCCGCATGCGCAGGACGGCCGGCGGCTCTGAAGGACTCGTCACGTGTCGATGGTCGGGCACGCGCCCGAGCCGCGCATCTGTCAAATGACCTAACCGCACCAGCGGTTAGGTCATCGGCCGCCATGGGCGCTCAAGGCGGGAGTCGGATGACTGATGTGACGCCGGCCGGGCGGCGCCGACAGTGGGCTGCGACAGATCCACCCGTGAGGAGTGATCCCATGACCATCGGCCACGGCTTCCACGCCGCCATGACCGCGCAGCAGGGCCGGGGCGACGACCTGGTCGCCGCCCTGCTCGACGCGCCGTCCCTGCCGAACGACGACTGCCGTGTCTTCCTGGTCGGCCGCTCGGCCGGCGATCCGGACACCGTTTACGTCACCGAGGGCTGGGTCAGCCAGGAGGCCCACGCCCGGTTCTTCGCGACCGAGCAGGCCCAGACGTTCGCCGCCGCCCTCCAGCCGCTGCTGGCCGGGCAGCCGCGGTACGCCGACGAGATTCCCGTCGGCGGCAAGGCCGCCCTGTGAACGAGGAGACCACGATGGCCCGTCCCGGCCTCGACCCCGAACTGCGCGCGTTCCTCGCCGACCTGCCTGCCATGCCCGAGCTCGGTCCGGAGGTGCTCGCCGAGCTGCGCGGACTGCCGTCCACGCCGGTCGACGTCATCCTCCAGGGCCGCGCCGCCGGCCACCGCGAGATCACCGCTCCCGTCCCCATGTCGATCTTCACCCCGGCCAGGACCGGTCACGCGCCGGCCCCGTGCGTCTACTGGGTCCACGGCGGCGGCATGGTCATGGGAGACCGCTTCTCGCAGATCGACATCCCCCTGGACTGGCTCGACCTGTTCGGTGCCGCCGTCGTCTCCGTGGACTACCGGCTGGCGCCGGAGGCCACCGGCACGATCCCGGTCGAGGACTGTTACCAGGGCCTGCTCTGGGTCGCCGAGCACGCCGATGAGCTGGGCATCGACCCGGGCCGGATCGTCGTGGCGGGAGTCAGCGCCGGCGGTGGCCTGGCCGCCGGGCTCACCCTGATGGCCCGTGACCGGGGCGGGCCGCCGATCGCCGCGCAGGTGCTGATCTGTCCCATGGTCGATCACCGCAACGACACCACCTCCAGCCGCCAGTACTCCGGCGCGCCCGGGGTCTGGACCCGCGAGATGAACGCGTTCGGCTGGCGGTCGCTCATCGGCGGCGGCGAGGTGTCCGGCTACCTGTCGCCCGCGATCGCCGAGGACCTGTCCGGCCTGCCGACCACCTACGTCGACGCCGGGACGGCCGAGGTGTTCCGTGATGAGGACGTCGCGTTCGCCACCCGGATCTGGGCCGCCGGCGGCCAGGCGGAGCTGCACGTCTGGGCGGGCGGCTTTCACGGCTTCGACGCCCTGTGTCCCGAGGCCCGGATCTCGGTCGCGGCCCGGCGTACCAGGAACGACTGGCTCGCCCGGGTGCTGGGCACGTCGCCCGGAGCCGTCCGGTGAGCGCCCACGACCGCGCCGCGTTCCTGCACGAGTTCGCGCGCGCCCCCTTCACCGTCGGCGCGGTCGCGCCGAGCGGCGAGCCGCTGGCCGACCTGATCACCTCGCCTGTCACGCGTGACGGTGACCCGTTGGTCGTCGAGGTCGGGCCGGGCACGGGCGCGTTCACCGCGGCGATCCAGCGCCGGCTCGGCGGCCGTGGCCATCACCTGGCCGTCGAGGTCAACGAGCGGTTCGCGCGGCGTCTCGCCACCCGGTACCCGCGGATCGACGTCGCCGTGGCCGACGCCCGGGACCTGGGCGACGTGCTCGCGGCGCGCGGCCACCACCGCGCGGACGTCATCGTGAGCGGACTGCCCTGGGCGGCGTTCACCGCGAACCGCCAGCACGACCTGCTCGACGCCCTCACCGGCGCCCTCGCCCCGCACGGCGCATTCACCACGTTCGCGTACGCGCACACGCGGTGGACGCCGCCGGCGCGACGGTTACGGCGATCCCTGGACGGGCTGTTCGAGGAGGTCGTGGTCAGCCGGACGGTGTGGGCCAACGTGCCGCCCGCGTTCGTCTACTTCTGCCGCCGGCCCCGTGTCCGGGCCCTGGTCCTCGATTAGATGCGGCAGAAGACTTCGCCGGTCGGCGAGGACCACCGGGCGACGCCCTTCGAACTGTTCTTCGACCTCGTCTACGTCTTCGCGATCACGCAGCTCACCGGCTCCATGGCACGCGAGCGCGACGCCGACGGCGTGTTCCGGGGGCTGCTGATGCTGGCGCTGCTGTGGGGCACCTGGTCCGGCTACACCTGGCTGGGCAACCATTCCCGGGCGGACGGCGGTCTGCTGCGGGGCGGGATGGTCGTCGCGATGGCGGCGATGTTCGTGGTCGGCCTCACCATCCCGGAGGCGTGGGCCGACGGGCCGGGCGCCTTCGTGCTGGTGGGCGCCTATCTGGTGGTCCGGTGGGTGCATCTCGTGGTCTTCGCCGTGGCCGCGGACGGTGACACCGGGCTGCGCCGTCAGATCGCCATCACCTGGCTGCCCATGACGGCGAGCGCGGCGCTCCTGGTGTCCGGGACGGCGCTGGGGAGCTGGACGCAGGTGCTGCTGTTCGCGGTCGCCCTGGTGGTGGACTGGGCGGGCATCTACCTCACGGCCAGGAACGGGCACTGGCGGCTGCGCAGCCCGGCGCACCTGACCGAGCGGCACGGGTTGTTCCTGATCCTGGCCATCGGCGAGTCGGCGACGGTCTCGAAACCGCCGTCGGCGAGCAACCGCGCCAGCCCCTCGCGCAACAGTACGGAATCCTCGGCGATGACCACGCGCATGTGCACATG
>NZ_JBSFGJ010000412.1:0-8293 GCF_053596515.1 Nonomuraea sp. NPDC001684 | reverse complement strand
CGTCGGCCGCGGCGGGAGGTGACATGTCAGCAACGGTGAGCAGAAGTGTGCAAGACCAGCAAGTCCTGCAAAACCACTACAAGTTCGCCTTGTAGATCATGAACCCTGTGGTGCACGGGCGTTCGGACGGTAGCCGTCGGTGGCCCTGACGAGCTCGTGCAGCGTGCCGGGTTCGGCGCCGCCGTGGCCGGCGTCCTCGACGATCCGCAGCTCGGCCTCCGGCCAGGCGCGGTGCAGCTCCCAGGCGGCGTCGGGCGGCGTCTTCATGTCGTAACGGCCGTTGACGATGACGCAGGGCACGTCCCGGATCGCCGCCACGTCGAGCAGCTCGCCCTCCCGCAGGAAGCAGCGCCGGGTGAAGTAGTGCGCCTCGATCCGGGCGAAGCCCAGCACCTCCCGGTCCGTCAGCGGAGGGGGAGGCGCGGGCAGCAGCGTGTTGGCCGCCAGCTCCCACGCCGCCCACGCCCGCGCCGCCGGCAGGTGAACCTCGGGGTCCGGGTCGAACAGGCGGCGGTGGTACGCGCCGAGCAGGTCGTCCCGCTCGGCCTGCGGGATCGCGTCCCGGAAGGCCGCCCACTCCGCCGGGAACAGCCGGGCCGCCCCCGAACCGGTGAACGCCCACGCCTCGTCGGCCGCGCTCGCCAGGTAGACGCCGCGCAGCACCAGCTCGGTCACCCGGCTGGGGTGGCGGCGTGCGTACGCCAGGGCCAGGGTCGCCCCCCACGAACCGCCGAACACCTGCCAGCGGTCGATCCCGAGCCGCCGCCTGAGCAGCTCCATGTCCGCGACCAGATGCCAGGTGGTGTTGGCCTCCAGCGACACCCCGGGGTCGGCGGCGTGCGGGCGGCTGCGCCCGCAGTTGCGCTGGTCGAACAGGACGATCCGGTAGGCGGCGGGGTCGAAGAACCGGCGCTGCACGGGCAGCAGCCCACCGCCCGGACCGCCGTGGAGGAGGACGACCGGTTTGCCGCCGGGGTCGCCGCAGGTCTCCCAGTAGATCTCCTGGCCGTCGCCGACGTCGAGCAGGCCGCTCTCGTAGGGCTCGACGGGCGGGTAGAACGTCATCATCGTCATGGCTACCAGACCTACTCGCCCCGGCCGCCCGGCGCGCGGCCGATTCGCGCAAATGCGGGCGCTTTTATGACGGGCGCGCGAGTTCGGTGAGCGTGCGGCGGAGCAGCCGTGCGGCCAGCACCGGCTTGAAGGCGTTGTGCCGCAGCGGCCGGGCCTCGGCCAGCGCCGCGCCGGCGGCCCGCGCGAAGGCGGACGCGTCCGGGACGGCGCCGGTCAGCAGGTCCTCGGCGGCGTGGGCGCGCCACGGCTTGTGCGCCACCCCGCCGAGCGCGACCCGCGCGAACACGATCCGGCCGTCCTCGACGTGCAGCAGCACGGCCGTGCTCACCAGCGCGAACGCGAACCCGGCCCGGTCCCTGACCTTCGCGTACGCCCCGCGCCCCGGCGGCGCGGGCGGCAGGTCCACGCTCGTGACCAGTTCGCCGTCCCGCAACACGGTCTCCACCTGCGGCGTCCGGCCGGGCAGGACGTGGAAGCCGGTGAACGGCACGCTCCGCGCCCCCCGCGGCCCCGTCAGGTTGACGGTCGCGTCGAGGGCGGCCAGGGCCACGCACATGTCCGAGGGGTGGACGGCGACGCAGCTCGGGCTCGCCCCCAGGACGGCGTGCGCGCGGTTGAATCCCTCCAGCGCGTCGCATCCCGCGCCGGGCACGCGCTTGTTGCAGGCGGCGGCGGTGTCGTAGAAGTAGCGGCAGCGCGTACGTTGCAGCAGGTTGCCGCCCACGGTCGCGCGGTTGCGCAGCTGCGGCGAGGCGCCCGCCAGGATGGCGCGGGCGAGCACCGGATAGCGGCGCCGCACCCGCGGGTCGGCCGCGACCTTGGTGTTGCCGGCCAGCGCGCCGAGCCGCAGCCCGCCGCCGGGCAGGTCCTCGACGGCCGACAGCGGCAGGCGCGAGATGTCCACCACCCGGCCCGGCCGCTCGACCTCCTCGCGCATGAGGTCGACGAGGTTCGTCCCGCCGGCCAGGTAGCGGGCCGGGCCACCGTCCGGCGGCGTCGCGGCCATCATCGCGACGGCCTCCGCCACACTGGCCGCCCGCAGGTAGGTGAACTGCCTCACCTCGCGGCGACCTCCCGGACAGCGGCGGCGATGTGGTGGTACGCCCCGCACCGGCACAGGTTGCCCGCCATGCGCTCGCCGAGCTCGGCGTCGGTCAGCTCGCGCGGGGGAGCGGTCAGGTCGGGCGTCGCGGCGCTGGGCACGCCGTCCCGCAGCTCGGCCAGCAGCCCGGCGACCGAGCAGACCTGGCCGGGCGTGCAGTACCCGCACTGCAGGGCGTCGTGCCGGACGAACGCGTCCTGCACCCGCGCGCCCACCTCGTCGTCCGCCAGGCCCTCGACGGTGACGATCTCCATCCCCTCGCACTGGACGGCCAGCAGCAGGCACGCGTAGACCCGCGAGCCGTCGGCCAGGACGGTGCAGGTGCCGCAGGCCCCCTGGTCGCAGCCCTTCTTCGTGCCGGTCAGCCGGAGATGGTCGCGCAGGAAGTCGAGCAGGGACACGCGCGGGTCCGCCGGCGGCTCGTGCGGCCGGCCGTTGACGCGCAGGGGGAGCGGGGCGCGGCCGTCCATCCCAATCCCTCCGGCCGTACGGGCTGTGGCGATCACCGTAACCGCATCTGGGCGGGACGACGCGGTCCGTGCGCCGGTCGAGGGACAAAACGGTGGCGGGCATTGCCGAATGCGGATCATCGGGCGAGGATCCCGCCGCCGCCCGCGCCCCCCACCTGCGTTCCCAGGGGATCACCCCTTGGCGGTCATGGCCTCCGCGACCGTCAGGCTGTCCTCGTAGATGTGGCTGCGCGTGATCAGCCCGCCCTCGACCGTCAGGTGCAGCGCGAACGGCGTGGTGTAGGCGACGCCGGTCGCGCGCACGGTCTGCACGATCTGCCCCAGCACCACGGCGTCCGGCCCGTCGACCAGGATCTGCCGCACCGTGGTGCCGTTCAGCTCCGGCACGTGATGCGCCCCCAGCGAACGGTAGTGCTCGGCCACCTCGGCCCGCCCGGACCTGGGCCGGATCCACGGCACCGCCGGATGCCCCTCGACGGGCCAGCTGAGCTGCCAGTCGACCGGCTCGGCGAACAACTCCGCCACCCGCTCCGGATCGCCCTCGCCGATCCGCCGCAACAATGGCGCTGCACGAGCTGCTGTTGCGGTCGGGGGCGACCACCGCCGCCGACGCCGCCCGCGAGGTCGGGATCAGCCAGGCGCTGGCCTCCTACCACCTGCGGCAGCTGGCCAAATACGGCCTGGTGGAGCAGGCCGAGGCGCGCGACGAGCGGGAGCGGCCCTGGAAGGTGACCGCGAGCGTCCAGGTGTGGGACGACGACGTCACCGGGTCCGAGCGGTCGGCCGCCCGCAGTCTGCTGGAGCAGGTCCTGGCCGAGCGGGCGCTGTCGCGGCTGGTGGAGTGGCAGGAGGCGCGGCGGGGCGAGGAGGAGCCCTGGCGGGGCGTCGGCGGCATCGGCAACACCTACCTCTACGTCACCCCGCAGGAGATCACGGCGCTCGGCGAGGCCGTCGCCGACCTGCTGCGGCCGCTGATGGCCCGCGTGGACGACGCGGCGGCCCGTCCGGAAGGGGCCCGGCCCGTGCTGGTGACGCAGATGGTGATCCCGCTCGCCCCGACGGCCTCCGGTGACTGAGCGACGCTCCCCGGCGAGGGAGACCGGCCGGGCCGGTGGGCGGACGGCCGAGGAGCCGCCGGGCCGGGAGAGCGCGGCTCGTCGATGGCCGGCGCGGGACGGCGGCCTGCGGTGGCGGCCGGCGCGGCAGGCCGGGGTGCGGTGGTGGCCGGCGCGGGGCGGTGGCGGGTGGGTGTCGCCCGGCGGCGGGCGGGGGTTCGGGCGGTTGCTGGTCGCGTCCGTCGTGTCCCAGACGGGCGACTGGGTGATCAGCACCGGGCTGGCGTTCCACGTCTACCGCCTGACCGGCTCCACGCTGTCCACCGCGATCATGCTGCTGGTCTCCCGGCTGCCCCACGTCCTGCTCGGGTCCGTGGCCGGGGTGCTGGCCGACCGCTGGGACCGCCGCCGGTTGCTGGTCGTCACCGACCTGCTGCTCGGGCTCGGATTGCTGCCCCTGCTGGCGGTACGCGGCCCCGCCCAGGTCTGGATCGTCTACGCGGTCGCCCTGTGGACCGGCGTGCTCGGCACCCTGCTCGCCCCGGCGCAACGGGCGCTCGTCCCGCAGCTCGTGCCCGCGTCCGGGCTGGTCCGGGCCAATGCCCTGCACGGCCAGAGCGGTCAGCTCGCCCGGCTGCTGGGGGCGATGCTGGGCGGCGTCGCCGTCACGGCGGGCGGGCTGCCCGCGATCGTCCTGCTCGACGTGGCCAGCTTCGTGATCTCCGCGGTCCTGCAGGCGACCCTGCGTGTCCCGGCCAGGTCGCCGGTCGTGGCGCGGGCGCCGTCCGTCCGCGCCCAGTGGGCCTCCGGGGTGCGGTCGGCCATGGGGAATCCCGGCATCCGGTTGCTGGTCGCGTACATGGTGATCACGGGGCTGGGCGAGGGCGTCTTCGCCACGCTCGCCGCCCCCTTCGTGGCCGACGTGCTGGGCGGCCAGGGCGACGCGTACGGGCTGTTCCTGTCGGTGCAGGCGGTCGGCGGGCTGGCCGGTGGGCTGGGCGTGGCCCTGCACCGGCGCGACCCCGCGCCACGGGTGCTCCTCGGCTGGGGCACGGTCGCGTTCGGCCTGCTCGACCTGGCGCTGTTCGCCTACCCCCTCGCCCTCGACGCGTTGTGGCCCGCCCTCGTGCTGATCGCGCTGGCCGGGCTCCCGGCGGCGGCGGCGATGGCCGGGTTCGCGACGCTGGCCCAGACGGCCACCACCGACGAGCGCCGGGGCGGCCTCATCGGGCTGCTCGCGAGTGCCCAGGCCGTCACCTCGCTGCTCGGCATGGCGGCCGCCGGGGCGCTCGGCGAGGTCGTCGGCATCGTTCCCGCGTTGTGTCTGCACGCGGCGGGGCTCGTCACCGCGGGCGTGCTCGTGCTGACGAACCGCGCACCCCACCCCGGGCGTGCCGCGTCCGACCGGAGTCGACCATGACGTTTGTCATGGAGGCGTCTCTGACTGTCGGCACTACACCCGGCGCCGCCACTCCCAGCAGGCTGGTTCCATGCTGAAACTCAAGGACGGCGGCCCCCGGCGGTCGCCGCGCCGGCCGCCGGGCGTTACCGTCGGGCCCTGTGACGGGTGAGGCGGCGGTGCGGGAGGTGGAGTTCGGCCGGGGCCGGACGGCGGCGCGCGCCGGGTCGTGCGGGTGGCTGCTGCTGGTGGTGTGGCCGCTGTGGTCGTTCTTCTCCTCGCGTCCCGGCGTGCTCGCCGTGGTGTGGGTGGTCGCGGCGGTCGCGGTCTTCGTGGCGTGCTGGCTGCGGATCATGTGGCGGGCGCTCAGCGCCCTGGGCGCGGCGACGCTGACCTGGGCGCCGGTGGGGCTGGTGGCCGCCGCGCTGGCGCTGCTGCCGGTGCTGCGGGCGCCGTGGGCGTACGTCGGGTTCGTGTTCGTGGTCAGCGCCCTGTCCGCCTGCCTTTCGCGGGTCGCCTTCGTCGTGTCGGCGGCGGTGACGATGGTCGTGGTGGTGGCCGCGCTGACGGCGTACGGGCGGCCGTTCGAGCAGGTCTGGTGGGTGCCGCTGGTGATCCTGGTCGAGGCGGTGACGGTGGCGAGCCTGAAGCACCTGGGCGAGATGGTCGCCCGGCTCGACGCCGCCCGCGCCCACGTCGCCCGGCTCGCCGTGGACAACGAACGCCTGCGCTTCGCCCGCGACCTGCACGACACGCTCGGCCACACGCTCACCTCGATCACCATCAGGAGCCAGCTGGCCGCCCGGCTGGCCGGTACCGACCCGGAACGGGCCGCCCGCGAGATGGCCGACGTGGAACGCGCCGCCCGCCAGGCGCTCGACGAGGTGCGCCACGCCGTCGCCGGCTACCGCGCCCCCTCGTTGTCGGGCGAGCTGCGCACGGCGGCCCACAGCCTGGACCTGGCCGGGATCCGGCTGGAGGTCTCGCCCGCCGCCGGGCCCGTCCCGGCTGCCGCCGAGACGCTGCTGGCCTGGACCGTACGGGAGGCCGCCACGAACGTCGTGCGCCACAGCCGAGCCCGCCACTGCCACATCGACCTCACCGTCGACGACCACACCGCCACCGTCGAGATCCGCGACGACGGCCCCGGCCCCGAATCCGCCGGGATGTGCGACGGCCCCGGCCCCGGATCCGCCGGAGACGCGGCCCACGGCCCCGCCACCCGATTCGCCGGAGACGCGGTCAACGGCGACGACGCCCCCAACCCCGGAGCCGAAGGGCTCGGGATCAGAGCCGAGGCGGCCGGGCCTGCGGCCTTCAGGGGCCTGGCCGACGGAGCCGGTGCCGCCGGCCCCGGAGCCACAGGGGGCGGGTCCCGCGTCGAAGGGCCCGGTTCCAGGGCCGATAGGGCCGGGCCCACGGCCGACGGAGGCTTCGTCGACAGGGGCGGTTCCACCAGCGCCGGAGCCGCAGGGGGCGCGGCCGACGGGGTTGGGAGCGGCGGGGTTGGGGCTGGGGGAGCGGTGGTTCAGGGGGTCGGGGGTGTTGGGGGTAATGGGCTGACTGGGTTGGCTGAGCGGATCGCTGCCGCCGGTGGACGTCTGGAGGCCGGGCCGCTGCCCGGCGGCGGCTACCGGCTGCACGCCCGAGTGCCCTTGGAGGTGCCGTGATCCGCGTCCTCATCGCCGACGACCAGGACCTCGTCCGCGGCGGACTGGCCGCGCTGCTCGCCCTGGAGGACGGCATCGAGGTGGTGGCCGAGGTCGGCCGGGGCGACCTGGTCGAGCCCGCGGTGGCCGAGCACCGCCCCGACGTGGTCCTGCTCGACATCGAGATGCCCGGCATGTCCGGCTTGGAGGTCGCCGAACGCCTGCGCGGCCACCGGGTGGTCATCGTCACCACGTTCGGCCGGCCCGGCTACCTCAGTCGTGCCCTCGACGCGGGCGTGTCCGGGTTCGTGGTGAAGGACGCGCCGGTGGCCGAGCTGACCGCGGCCGTGCGCCGGGTGATGGCCGGTGAGACGGTGATCGACCCCAAGCTGGCGGTGTCCGCCCTGACCGTCGGGCCGAGCCCGCTCACCCAGCGCGAGGCCGAGGTGCTGCGGACCGCCTCCGGCGGCGCGACCGTCGCCGACATCGCCCGCACCCTGTTCCTGACCGAGGGCACCGTACGCAACTACCTGTCCTCGGCGATCACCAAGACCGGGGCGCGCAACCGCGCCGAGGCCGTCCGCGTCGCCGAGTCCCGCGGCTGGCTCTGACCCCCCGGCCACCCCGCAACCCTGCAAGCCCGCAACCCGGGAACCCCGCAAGCCGGCAACCCGTAACCCCGCAAGCCCGTAACCCCGCAACCTCTCAAGAGGAGCTTCGCCATGCCCTCCGACGACTTCCGCCCGCCCGGACCGGAGTTGTTCGACTACCCCGCCCTGTGGGACGGCGCGCCGCTCTGGCTCACCAAGCCGGTGCTGCTGGCCGCCGCCGGCGTGCTCGTGGTGTGCGCGCTGGCCTGGGGCGCCTTCTCCCGGCCCAGGCTGGTGCCGCGCGGCCTGCAGAACGCGGGCGAGTACGCCTACCTGTTCGTCCGCGACCAGATCGCCCGCCCGTCGCTCGGCGCCGACGCCGACCGCTGGATGCCGCTGCTGCTCACGCTCTTCCTGCTGATCCTGCTCTGGAACGTGATGGGCGTGATCCCGCTGCTCCAGTTCCCGGTCACCGCCCACGTCGCCTTCCCCTGGGTGCTGGCCGGAGTGGTCTACCTGCTCAAGCTCTACCTCGGCTTCAGGCACCAGGGCCTGGCCGGCTACCTCAGGAACGCGATGTTCCCCGAGGGTCTGCCCAAGGCCCTGGCGATCACCCTGTACGCGCCGCTCGAACTGTTCTACATCTTCGTCACCGCGCCGTTCACCCATGCCGTGCGGCTGTTCGCGAACATGTTCGCCGGGCACACGCTGCTGGCCTTCTTCAGCGCGGTCGGCTACTGGTTCCTGGTGGAGCGGCCGACCGTGGGCGGCGTGGCGGTGGGCGTGCTGGGCGTGTTCATGACGTGCCTGCTGACCGCGTTCGAGATCTTCGTCATGTTCCTGCAGGCGTACCTGTTCACCATGCTCACCGCCATGTACCTCGGCCAGTCCCTGCACCCGGAGCACTGACCGGTCAGGACGCCGGCGGCGCCAGGACCCGCCAGGCGGACGGCC
>NZ_JBSFGJ010000411.1:0-8359 GCF_053596515.1 Nonomuraea sp. NPDC001684 | reverse complement strand
AATGACTCGGGGCGGTCGCACGCCAGGCCAATCCTCTCAGTGGCCTTGATCGTCACGGTGCCCTCGATGAAATTCTGGCCGTGTTCCGTCGACGCCTGCACGACCACGGTCTCCCGGTCGAACAACTTCGCGCCGTACCCCCAGGAGCCGAGCAGGTAGCGGCCCTGCGCCATGACCGGGGTGTCGATGACCGCGAGCCGCCACACGCGCTTCTCCGCGCCGATCGCCACCGACACGGCGACGCGGAAGCCGCCCTGCTTGTCCTCTTCGGTCTCGATGTCCTCGAAGTCGAGAGGGTGCATGACGACGCCCGAAGGGTCGTAGTAGCTGAGGATGGCGCGGGTGAGCGCCCGGCGCACCTGGACGGTCTTCTTGTCCGTGTTCAGGCCCGTGTACATCTGGATGCCCGGCGTCTGGACGATGCCGAGCAGGTTCTCCCCGACGCCGTCACCGAACAAGATCTGCTCGTCTTCCTTGAGCTTGACGCCGTCGATCAGGTCGCGCTCCAGGATGCCCCGAAGCTGGGACTCGTCGGAGAGCGTGTTCTTGTGGACCGTCTCGTAATGGCCGATCTCCGAGATCGGGCGGGTGTACGGCTCGAACTTGATCTCCGACCGCTTCAGCCGGCCCCACGTGTCGGTCGGGCCGCCGGTCGGCGCCGAGACACCGTCCGCCGCGCGCCGCTCGGGCACCATGTCGGCGTTGTTCACGAAACCGGTCTGCCGGACACCGCTGATGATGTTCGACGTGGTGGACGAGGCCGGGAACAGGTCGCGCACCCGGTTGGGGCGGCGCTGCCGCTCGGCGATGCCCATGTTCTCGGCGGTGCCGAACGCCGGCGTGGTGTGCGTACCACCCGACAGGGTGAACAGGTCCTTCTGCTCGAACGAGTAGATGCCCTGGTCGATCTTGATGGTGCCGCGCGGCTCGCGGAACTCGTCGGCCTTCATCCGCTGGTACGCGTCGGACTCGAAGAAGGCGTCCGACAGGCTCTTGCGCTCCATGCCGCGCGCCCGGTCGGCCGCGATCATCCCGGCGACCGGCTCCGAGGCCGGCTCGGCCAGGTAGGCGAGGACGCCCGCGGCCTTCTGCTCGGTGACGATCATCGCCTGGATCTCGGTCGCCCGATCCACCGACTTCAGGTAGTCGGCGTGCATCTCCTTCGACATGACGAAGTGGCCGCGGCCGGTCTCGTCCTTCATGCCGTTCTGGATGCGCTCGATCTTGGCGCCCTCTTCGGCCAGGGCGCTCTTGAGCTCCTTGATCCGCGCGTTTTCCTTGGTGGCAGTCATCTGCCTTACCCCCCGGTTCGGCTGACATCGGTGTGCGGTTGTGTGCGATCCGCGCCCGGTCAGCACCGGGACCCCCGTGATCAAGGCGGCAAGGTAGGACGAACCCGCGCTTACGTCGCGCGGCGGAGTTAAGGTGATCAAGCTCGGGGGTTGGAACGATCCGTCACCTGGAGGTCCTTGTGCGCTCGAACCGTCTGGCCGCCCTGCCGGCGGCCGCGTTACTCGCCTCGGCCGCGCTCGCCGCCGTCCCCCCGGCGGCCAACGCCGCGGCGGCCGCGCCAAAGACGCTGAAGTTCGGCCAGTCGATCCGCATCGCGGGGGAGAAGGGGCGTCCGCTCCGTATCGCCCCGGTAGGGGTCTACTACCACCGGCCCAGCGACGCGAAGTTCGTCCAGCCGCGAGAGAAGTGGTTCGTCGCCGTCGCCGTCAAGGTGACGGCCCTGTCCAAGACCGAGCGCATCCCGGCCGTCCCGGAGGGCAGCGAGTGGCGGATCAGGATCGGCGGCCGCGCTTACACGGACACGTCCGGCAACGCGGGGAGCAGCCCGTGGGCGGGCCGCACGGACGGCCCCTGGGTCTACGTCCATCCGGGCAGCCCGGCAGTGCTCTACTACTCGTTCGACGTGCCCAGGACGGGCGGCACCCTGGAGTGGTCGACGCCGAATGGTGTGACCCGCTGGAAGATCCCCACCAGCAAGTACGGCAATGCCGCCGTGATCAAGCCCGTCCTCGACGCCATCGCCGACTACGAAGGCCGGTGAACTGACCCGGGAGCCTCCCACAGGATGCGCCCAACCCGCTCCCCCCCTTCATCGCCGCGCGGCCTCGACGGGCACGACCAAGGGCCGCGCGGCCGCCGCGCCGCGACGTCCTTCCACCCGGCGGCCCTTAAGGACGCGCCGGTCTCGTCGGCCCGCGTGTACGTGATCATCCGCGTGAACCCCATCGGGCGGGCGGCCCGCCACGCCGCCGCGTACAGGTGCGAGCAGGCGTTGCGGGTGCCGTCCGTCGCGCACCTGGTCACTTCCAGCGTCCGCCCGTCATCGAACAGACGGGCCACCGGACGGCCGACGACCACCACCCCCACCAAGCTCGTGCCCTCGACCAGGACGCCGGTCTGCGGGTCGATCCGGTCGACCAGCGCACCGATGGAGAACTTGTGCCCGCGCGGGGCGCGTAAGTGCCGATGCTCGGCGTCCACGAACGCGCACGCCTGCGCCCATGTGACCGGCACCAGCCGGAGCACCTTCACACCGCCTCCGCGAGGAAGTCGAGGATGGCCCGGCCCGCGTGCAGCTGCTCCGGCGTCAGTTCGGCCACCTCGGCGAGTTGCTTGGCTTCGTTCGGCAGTGCCGAGGGCGCGGTCGAGTCGGGTTTTACGCCGGGCTCGGGCGGCAGCTCCGGCGGCTGCCGGCGGGCGGGGTCGTGCTCGTCCTCCACCTCCACCCCGGCCTCGCGCATGATCTCGCGCAGGATGTCTACCGCCTGCGCCATCCGCCTCATGTTGCGGTCGGACAGGACGCGGCCCTGCTTGGTCTGCCAGGCGGGGGAGTGCTTGCCCTCCAGGTCCTCGCCGTCGTCCGGGGTCTCCAGGTCGGGCACGCCCGGCATGCCGGGCTCGGCCGGCTCGGCGGCCGGGCCTGCGAGAGGGAAGTCCTCGTGGTCGTCCTCGACGGCCAGCGTGAGCGCGCCGAACTCGACCGGCGTCACCTCGACCGGGGCGGGCATCGGGTCGCCCGGCTGGAGGTAGGTGAGCGTCATGTGCGGGGTGAACCCGTGGTCGGCCGCGTACCAGATTCCGGCCTCGTCCAACGCCGAGACGACCTTCTGCCGTAGCTCGGTCAGGCCGGGCACGTCCACCGGCACCCACGCCGGAATCCCGTCGTCCCCCTCGGGAAAGATGCCGACGCCGCCGATGATCCCCGACAGCGGGCCCGCCGCCGCGGCCACCTTCTCCACCACCAGCGCGGCCTCGGCCAGCGCCGCATCGTCCAGGCCCTCACCGAGGTAGGCGAGCGTCACATGCAGTTCGGCCGCCGGGAGCCCGCCCTCGACCGCGACGGCCTGGGCGACGTCGGCGGGGATGGTGAGGGACACCATCGCCCGCAGCTCCTCCACGCCGCGCGGCTCCTCGGCGTCCTCGGCGGGAGGCTCGTCGTAGCCGTCGAGCAGGTCGTCCCAGCCGCCCTCGGCCGCCGGGTCCGCCTTCACGGCGAGCCCGGACTTCACCGACAGCGTCATGGTCTGCGACGCCGCCCCGAACAGGACCGGGGAGAACTCGTACCAGTCCAGGTCGTAGATGCGGCGCACGCCGCTCCTGGGTTCCTTGCGGGCGCCGCCGGGCGGCACCGAGTACCCGATGCTCCATTCGCACTCGTTCGACTTGGAGTAGAAGCGGACCTTCTTGTACGCCTCGCGCCCGTCCTCGGTGTCCAGGTCGTACAGGGCGCGCACGTAGACCGCGCCGGCCTCGCGCGGCCACGGTTTGCCGTCCTTGGTGTGCGCGGGCAGGCGCGGGTCGCCCGGCAGCCACTCCTCGTACTCCTCGGCCCTGGCCGCCCACACCTTCACGTCGTGCGCGAACACGCCCTTCGGCTTGCGCAGCGCCATGGTGCGGGAGAACGCGCCCGGCATGATGATGTCGTCCACGTTGTCCCGCACGCCGGTGACCGCGACCAGGCAGCGCACGGTCCCCGGCGGGTCGTCGTCCATGGCGGCTATCGGCGAGACCGCCACCGACTTCTGTTCGAGCTGCACGCTCACCCTGGGCCCCCTCCCGGCGAATGTCCGGGGGGAGAGTGCCAGCACAGAGCGTTAACGTCGCCTTCACCCGAAAACGCGACGAACCCGGCCACCCCGGGAAGGGTGGCCGGGTCCGCTCGCCCGGGTCACACGTAGGTGAAGGCGGACGCCCCCGACGTGACCGTTCCGGCGTCGGTGGCCACCGCCACGGCGACCGCACCGGCCGCCTTCGCCGGCGTCTTGCAGGTGATCGTCCGCTCGTCCACCACCACGATGCTGGTCGCGGCGGTGCCGCCGAACGTGACCGTGCTGCCCGGCGTGAAGTCGGTGCCCCGGATGGTGACCGAGTCGCCGCCCGCGGCCGCCCCCGACGCGGGGGAGATTGCGGTGATGGTGGCGTCGGGGAACATGCCGTCGAGCAGCGACTTCTTGATGAGCGCGTCCTTGGGGAAGCGCAGTTCCCGCTTGGCCTCCGGGTAGGCGGTGCCGTCGAACCGGCGGCCGACGTACAGGTTTTCGGTGACCCGTACGACGGGGTCGGTGACGGGCACGGCCGCCGTCTTGGCGTTGGCCTGCGCCTTGGTGAGCTGTGCGCCGTTCGCGCCGTACAGAGCCATCCATTCCCCCTGATCGGTGGTGGGGGAACTGGTAGGCGTGTCGGCCGGTACGAGCAGCACGACCGGCCGCGCCCACACCGTCATGTAGAGCAGCAGGAGCGCCGCGCCGATCGTGACGCCGACCATGAAGCCGACACGCCACCAGATCCCCGAGTCCATGGGGCTGGAGGATGCCCCGCCCGGGGGCTTACGTCATCTCAGCCGGCTCGGTGCTGCCCGGCTCCGGGACGACCTGCGTCCAGGCGGCGAGCGCCGCCATCACCGACGCCGGGTCGTTGACGTCGAGCCGAATCGTGGGCCCGTGCGGCACGTCGACCAGGTCGCCGTCGCGGACGCGCAGCAACGACACCGCCCGAGGCGAGCCGGACACGACGCCGACCGTATCGGCCGCCTCCGGACGCGCCTTTCCGACCGTCACCGCGTAGGCGACGCCGTCGATGTACCCAAACACCTTCTCCATGCCTCACGCCTCCCGGGCGTCGTCGTAGGCGACCGTCCCGGCCTGCGGGGGCCGCACCTGAAGGTAGGCGTCCACGAACGCGAACCGGCGCGGCCCCTTCGGGTAGGGGCAGTCCGTGATCGGCCGTCCGGCCCACGCCGTGGCGCGGCCCGCGGTGCGGGCGGCGCCGAGCGCCACCCGCGACACGCTTCCATCCATCTCGTCAGCCTCTCTTACCGGTTGAAGTCTCGTGCCCCACGGCCCGCCTGGGCGGCCCGCCGGTCCCGTTCCCTGCCGAGCATCTGCGCCTTGAACTCGGTGAAGTTCATCCACCCGTTCGCGTCGAACCAGCGCCGCAGCTCCTCCGACGCGTACTTGCGGGCCCGGTCCCGGCGGCCCGAGAACAGACTCTTCTCCTCCACGCCGGCCGCGACGCCGTCCGGGTTGAGCAGGTACCCCTTGGTGTCGGCTACCGCCTGAAGGTACTGCTGGTGCAGCCACAGGTCGTAGTGCCGCCTGGCCATCTGGTCGCGGGTCTCCCCGGCCATCCGGTCGTCGGCGGTCAGGTCCCGCTCGATCTGCTCGTAGGAGACGCCGTGGACCTGCGCCCACGCTTCCATCTCCGGCATGCCCTCGGCCATGAGCTGGTCGACGCGCGCGGACCGCTCGGCGAACGCCCGGTCGTCGGCGTCCTGCTCGCGCCGCTCGGACTCCCACGCGTCCATGGCGGCGCTGATGCGGGCCACGCTGTAGTCGTCGTCCACCTGCCCGAGCAGGCTGACGAGGTCGGCCAGGTCGAGCCGTTCGAGGTCCAGGCCGGCCAGCGGGTCGCTCTTGGCCTCGACGCGGTCGAGCGCGGCCATCACCTGGGCGACCTCGTCCGGGTTGCCCCACACCTGAGCGAGCAGCGCGCGAAGCTCGGCCTCGGACAGGTCCGACAGGTTGACGCCGGTCAGCGGGGACCGGCGCGGCCCCTCCACGCTTGTGCCGAGCAGCGCCAGCGCGCCGAACGTGAACGCCCGATGGTCGGCGTCGTCGGCGGCGTACTCCGACCCGGCCATCAGCGATTCCACGCCCGTCGTGAACAGCTCGAACGCCTCACCGGTGTACTCGCGGCTGACGTAGTCGGAGCCGAAGCCGCCGTCCCGGTAGTGGATCGTCTCGAACCCGTTCGGCTTCTGCTGCACGGGGTGACGCTCCCGCTCGCCCACGGGGCCGGTGGAGGTCCGGTCCCACAGGAAGGCGCGTTCGGCCGCGACCAGGCCGGGCACGACCTGCTCCATGTGGTGGCCGAGCTCGTGCACCGATCCGCGGCTGGCCGCGTTGCCGCCGACCATCTGGGACGCCGACGTCTCCTCGCTGACCCACTTGCCGTCGACGGGGATGTCCTGCTGCGGGGCCTCCCACGGCAGGGTGATCTCCGGCCGGTCGCGGCCGAAGCGCACCCCGTCGTAGGAGCCGCGCCCGGACTCGATCGTCACCGGCCCGGCGTCGCGTGCCAGGGCCAGCCAGTCGGCCGGGTAGGCCGCTTCGGCGATGCGCATCGCCTTCACCAGCCGGTTGCGCTCCTCCAGAGTCCCGCCGTAGCTGGCCCGGTAGGTGAGCCCTTCGCCGCCGAGGTCGCGCACGCTCGACAGCGCCTCGATCGCGGCCTGGCGGTGCGCTTCCCGGCGGGCCCGCAGGTTGCCGATGACGTCGTCGGCGGCGGCCCGGTAGGCGGCTACCGCGTCGTCACGCTCCTTGGCCGCGCCGGCGTAGGCGTCTTCCCATTCCATCGCGGCCGCGTTCTTCACCGCAGGTGAAGCCCCCGCCCTGAGCGCCCTCATCGAGGAGAACCCGTACTGCTGGGCCACCTGGGTGCGGGTGCGCTTCATGACCTTCATCAGGTCCCGGTCGGCGGCGTGCGCCTGCTCCCGAAGGACGCCGGCCCGCTCGGCGAGCTCGTCGAACGCGGCGATGATCCCGTCCGGGTCGGCCGCCGCGTACCGCTGCCGGTAGATGTCGTCCAGGTCCGCGCCGGCCGCGCGCAGCACGGCCAGGTGCCGCATCGCGTGCTCGCCCGGCCCGCCATCGGCGGCGACGTCGTCCACCCACGTCAGCACCGTGTCCGTGGCCGGGACCTGCCCGGCCTCCAGGTCGGCCAAGCTCGTCGGCTGGAACACGGGGCGGCGGACCTGCTTGCGGCCCACGTTGGCCAGGTCCTCCGGCAGCGCGGCCCGGTAGGCGGCCATCCGCGCGGGCAGGTCCGCCTCCCGCACAGCGGGCAGCTCCGCGACCGGGGCGTCCGTTGAGGCGTCCAGGTCGAACCGGGCCAGGGCCTCGCCCGCTCGCGTCAGCGAGTCGGCCGGCGGCATGTCCCGGTACTGGAGCATCACCCGGCGCAGCGCCTGATCCCACGTCTCGCCCGGCAGCGGGTCGATCTCGCCGATCGCGGCGGTCATGTTCGCGGCCGCGCGGTCGCGCACCTCGGCGACGACCGGCCGCAGCCTGCGCACGAGCTCGGCGTGCTGCTCCTCGGTGCGGGGGTCGAGCGCGTCGGCGATCTGCTCGGCCAGGCCCTCCGGCTGGGCCTGCCACACCTTCTCCAGCCGGTCGAGCGCCTGCCCGTACACCTCGTCGTCGCCGCGCTCCCGGGCGGGCGCGACCGGCGTGGTGTCCAGGTCGCCCAGCAGCGTCGCGGCCACCTGCCGGTACAGGCCGGTCTCGGCGTCGGCCAGCGCCCGGGTGACGGCCCGCTGCCGGGTCCGGCGGCCCTGCGCGTCCTGCTCGGCGCGGATGCGCTCCTCAGCCCCGGCGCCGCCCCGCGCCTGGCGGATGATCTCCACGCTGTCCAGCAGCGGCGCCAGGTCCGTCTCGCCGTCGTAGCCGCGCAGGAACGCCGTCTGCCCGATCTGCAGGCCGTCCTCGCCGTACACGCCCATCAGGGAGGTGACGACACCCGACTGGGTGTTGCCGGCCGCGTCGGTGACGACGATCCGGTCACCGATTCCGATCTGGTCGGGGGTGACGAGGCCGTCGCCTGTGCTGTTGTCGATCGCGGCGTCCCACGGCTGGGTGCGCGACAGCTCCCCGCGCCACGTGCGGACGACGGACGGGCCGCCGCGCGAGGTGAGGGTGACTTGCTCGCGGCGGATGGGCCGGTCCTGGTCATCCACGGTGGCGAGCTCCACCCGCCACTCCTCGACGTCGGCCAGCGGGCGGGAGGTTTTGCGGATGGCCATCACGCGCCCGATCGGCGAGTCGCCCACCTGGTGGCGGATCGCGTCGCC
>NZ_JBSFGJ010000410.1:0-8387 GCF_053596515.1 Nonomuraea sp. NPDC001684 | reverse complement strand
GCACCCACTCCAGGTAGGACACGATCACCCCGCCCGCGTTGGCCAGGATGTCCGGCACGACGGTGGTGCCGTTCGCGCCTGATCAGCGCCCTGGCCAGCGCCACCCGCTGCTGCTGGCCGCCGGACAGCTCGGCCGGGCGGTGGCCCAGCCGCGCGCCGAGCCCCACCCTGGACGCGATGGCCATGAGTCTCGCCTCATCCACCGGGCGGCCGGCCAGGCGCAGCGGCAGGGTGACGTTGTCGGCGACGTCGAGCGCCTGCAGCAGGTTGTAGGCCTGGAAGACGAAGCCGATCCGCTCCCGGCGCAGCGCGGCCAGGCCCGGCTCGTCCAGCGCCGTCACGTCCACGCCGCCCAGGAACACCCGGCCGGAGCTCGGCGTGTCCAGCCCGGCCGCACAATGCAGCAACGTGCTCTTGCCCGACCCTGACGGCCCCATCATCGCGACGAACTCGCCGTCGGCGATCTCCAGCGTGACCCCGTCGAGCGCGGTCACCTTCCCGTACGTCTTGTGGAGCTCCTCCACCCGAACCGCCAACGCAGCCCCCCATCGATCTTCCCTGGACCGCACCAAACGTAGGAGCGAGGGGTGAGAGGGCGACATCCCACCGATGGGCGTCTTGATGGTGGTGTGGGCACCACCATGCAGAATGTCGGCCATGAACGTCCTGACGGCCACGCGGAAGGCCGCGCTCTTCCTGATCCTCGGGTCCGGCGCCGCGCTGCTCGCACTGCCGCTGTTCTGGCTGGTCGTCTGCGTCGCGCTGCTGAGCCTGGCCGGGGTCGGCCTGCCCCTGATCCCGCCGGTGACGCGGCTGGTCAGGCGGCTGGCCGGGGGGCAGCGCCGCCGTCTGGGGGTGCCGGCTCCGCCGTACCTGCCGCTTGAGGGGCCGCTGCAGGTACGCGTGCGCGCGGCCGTGGGCGACCCCGCCACGCCGCGGGAGGTGCTCTGGCTCCTCGCGCACGGCCTCACCGGCGTCGTCCTCGGCTTCCTGGCGCTCGGCCTGCCCGTGGCCGCGCTCAACGCGGCCACCCTGCCGCTGTGGTGGCGGCTCACGCCGGGCAGCCCGCCGTCGGTGCTCGGCTACGCCATCGACTCCTGGCCGCTGGCCCTGACCGGCCCGTTCGTCGCCGCGGGCTATCTGGGCGTGGCCTGCCTGGTCCTGCCGGCCGCCGCCGGCCTGTCCGGACGGCTCAGCCGCCGCCTGCTCAGACCCGTGGGCCGGGTACGGCTGGCGCAGCAGGTGGCGATGCTGACCGCGGCCAGGGCCTCGGCGCTCGAAGCCCACGCGCAGGAGCTCAGGCGTATCGAGCGCACACTCCACGACGGCACGCAGAACCGCCTGGTCGCCGTCGTCATGCACCTCGGCATGCTCGAACGTGCCCTGACCACCGCTCCCGACGGCACCCGGCAGCTGGCCGAACGCGCCCATGAGGCCGCCTCCGACGCCCTGGTCAACCTGCGTGACGCCATCCGGGCCATCCATCCGCCCGTCCTCACCGAACACGGGCTCGACGGCGCGCTCACCGCGCTGGCCGCGCGCAGCCCCGTCCCCTGCGCCGTCGAGACCGCCGACTTCCCCCGTCTGCCCGCGGCCGTCGAGGCGGCCGCCTACTTCACCGTCGCCGAAGCGCTCACCAACGTCGCCAAGCACAGCCGCGCCGGCAAGGCGGCGGTACGCGTGCACCTGGACGGCGGCCTGCTGACCGTGGAGATCGAGGACGACGGCGTGGGCGGCGCCGAGAGCGGCGCAGGCAGCGGCCTGACCGGAATCGACCACCGAGCCGCCGCCTTCGGCGGCCGGAGCACCCTGACGAGCCCGCCCGGCGGGCCGACCCTGTTGAAAGTGGAGTTGCCATGCGGGTTGTGATCGCCGAGGACGACGCGCTGCTGCGCGAAGGGCTGGCGCTGCTGCTGGCCGCCGAGGGCGTCGAGGTGCCGGCCGCCGTCGACAACGCCGACGACCTGCTCGCCGCCGTCGCGGCCGAGAAGCCCGACGCGCTGATCGTGGACGTGCGGCTGCCGCCGGACTTCCGCGACGAGGGCCTGCGCGCGGCGATCGAGGCCAGGCGGACGCAGCCCGGGCTGCCCGTCCTGGTGCTGTCCTCCTACGTCGAGGACACCTACGCCTCCGCCCTGCTCAGCGAGGGTGGCGTGGGCGTCGGCTACCTGTTGAAGGAGCGCGTCGGCAAGGTGCAGTCCTTCGTGGAGGCGTTGTACCGGGTGGCCGGGGGCGGGACCGCGATCGACCCCGAGGTGATCGCCCAGCTCCTGGTCCGCCGCCGGGCCGGTGATCCCCTCCACGCGTTGACCGCCCGGGAGCGGGAGGTGCTCGCGCTCATGGCCGAGGGCTTGTCCAACACCGACCTCAGCGAGCGGCTGGTGATCAGCGAGGGGGCGGTCAACAAGCACATCAGGAACATCTTCGCCAAGCTGGGCCTGCAACCCTCCGAAAGCGGCCACCGCAGGGTCCTGGCCGTGCTCGCCTACCTCAGAGCCTGACCCGCGGCCGGCTGTCGCCTGGCGCAGAGGGCGGTGTCGAGAGTGGAGTCGAGCTGCTTGTCGCCCTCCGCCGTGAGGGACTTCTCGGTCGCGGTGACGGTGGCCGCCCGGCCGCCCTCGAGCGCGCCCAGGAACCGGTTGACGTCCCGCGGCGTGCTGACCAGCTGCCCGGCCGCCCATCCCCGCGACGGGTCCATCTCGGACACGTCCACCGGCTCGCCACCCGGCCTGCCGATTCTGGACTTGTAGGCCCTGGGGTGGGCGCCGCGGATCCGCTGCTCGCCGGCATCGGGCCAGTAGGTGTCATCGAGTCCCAGCGGCGTGATGATCCGGTCGATGATCTCCACGCCGATCGGCCGGCCCGTGACCCGCTGCACCAGCAGTCCGAGCAGGACGTATCCGGTGTTGCTGTAGCTCCAGCCCTTGCCGGGGGCGAACAGCGGCTTCTGCGCCAGCGCCAGGTCGACCAGCTCCCTGGGCTCGAAGTAGCGGTGCTGGTTGTCGAAGAACGTCCCCGCGATGGCCCTGCCGTGGTCGGGCAGGCCCGAGGTGTGCTGGAGCAACCGGCGGACGGTGATCAGGCGGCCGTCGTACCCGTTGCCGCGCACCAGCCCCGGCAGGTAGGTCTCGACCGGCGCGTCCAGCTCCACCTTGCCCTCGCCGGCCAGTTGCAGCACGACCGTGGCGGTGAAGGTCTTGGTGACGCTGGCGATGCGTACCCGCCCGTTGACCGGGACCTTCGCCCGCGTGGCCAGGTCGCCGGCGCCTGCGGTGTAGTCCCGGCCGCGCCCGCCGGGCTCCCGCACCGCGGCCAGCGCGCCGGCGAACTCGCCGCCGCCGACCAGCTCGTCCAGCGCCGTCCGTACGGCGTCGCCCGGACGTCCCCGCGGAGCGACGTCGGCGGAGGCCGGGCTCGCGGCCCCCAGCGCGAGGACCAGCACCGCGGCGGCGCCGCGGACGGTGACGGCAGGATGATGGGACATGGGAAACCCCCTTGATGACGTGGTCGCGATGCCATTCAGCATGTCGGCGCGACCGGCTCAAGATCGATCCCACGCGCGGGTGTCTCCGCACTACAGTCAGCACCACCCCCGCCGGTCCTTGACCGCGCAGGGCATGTCTTCCTCCGGTCGGGGTGCAAGGCTGCCGTTCGTTCGGTGTCGGCAGACCGCGCGGCGCAGCGCGCTGGCCGGGTGGGCCGAGTACGGCTACTGCGCCTCCCACTCCCGCTACTTTTTGGGGGCTGCGCCTGCACCTGGTGTGCACCTTGGGCGGGTTGCCGGTGCTGTTCGCGCTGAGCGGCGCCAAGGCCGATGAGCGCGAGGTGCTGCTGGGCATGCTGGCCACCGCTCCCCGGGTACTGGCCGAGTATCGGCGTCCGACGCTCATCACCGACCGGCAGTTCTACGGCCGTGCCTTCGAGCGGGAGCTGGCCGAGGGCGGGGTGCGGCTGCTGCGCCCAGCCCGCGCGGGTGAGGCCGAACGAGCCGGCGCGCAGCTGTTCAAGCCCTTACGCCAGACCATCGAGTCGATCAACCAGACCTTCAAGGGCCACCTCGACCTCGAACGACATGGTGGCCGGCCCCCGGCCGGCGTCATCGTCCGCATCTTCGTCAAGGTCTTGGCCCTGACTGCGGCGATCTGGCACAACGACCACACCGGCCAGCCGATCAAGAGATCACTCACCCGCTACGACCACTGATCACCCCGACCCCTTGGACTCAACCATCTAGTGGACGCCGCTTCTGCGCTCTTGAGGGCTGATCGACCGCGCGAGCAGACGTACGAACGCGACGGCCGTGAGCGCGGCCACCGTGACCGCCATGGCGGCCCCGCCCAGCACGCCGATGGCGACGATCAGCCACGCCGGCTGCCCTTCCTGCCACAATGGTGTGGTCACCAGCATGAACACGCCCAGCGCGACCAGCCACGACCCAGCGGTCGCGACCACCCACCAGAACGCCGCGCGCACGTGACGGCTCAGCACCCGCCATTGCAGCAGCCCCATGGCGGCGAGCAAGGTCAGCCCCAGCAGGGAGAGCACGGCGGGCGGCCAGCCCAGCACACGGTCATCGAGGACGGGCAGCGCGCCCACGCCCCAGGCGATGGCGGCTCCTCCCATCGTCGCGCGCACCCAATCGCGGGTGGCGATCGCAGGCAGAGCTGTCCGCAGGACGTACGCCTGCGCCAGGCCGAGGACGGCGCCCTCCACGGTCCCGGCCATGACGACCGCGGCGGCGCGCAGGAACGGCTCGATGCCCAGCGCACTCCACGCGGGCCCGGCGACCAGGGCGCCCACGAGCGCGGGCAGAGAGAAGCCGACGATCTCCCCCAAGGTGACCGTACGCATCCAGCGCCACCCCACTTGCGCGGGGGCGCCGGCGGGAGCCGGAGCCGCCGTCGTCAGGCGGACCGTCACGACGACCGTTGCCAGCATCGCCGTGCTGGTGCCCGAGCCGCCCGTCACCGGGCCCGCGGGGGCCCGGCCGACCTCGGCATGTCCCTCGCGGGGTACGCCGTCCAGGGTGATCCGCACGGGCGCGCCGCCCTCGAGGTTGCGCCACCACAGCCGCGACGGCCTGCTCGTCACCGTGAGCGTGTCGCCTTGCCGTTCGTACTGGACGGGCAGCCGGATGGCCGCCCCGCTCCTGCGGCCCGTGACCGTCAGCAGCATGACCCGCCTTGACAGCAGGTCGTGCAACGGCGTGCGGAGCAGCCATCCGACGATGGGGTTCACCAGTCGGGTCTGGAAACGGTCCAGCAGCTTCCACGCCGAGATCATGACCGGCGACGCCGTCCCCACAGGAGGTAGGCGAGAGGGCCGACCGGCTGAACGAAGATCGCCGGCCACCACAGCCCCTTGCGCCCCCGTACGTCCGCCCGTGGCCGGAACCAGAGATCCACCGCCGCGGCCGTCGTGGCCGCGAACTCCGCGGACGCCAGCACCAGCAGCCAGCTCCGCTGCTTCTTCGACATCTCGTCCCATCGCATCGACGGGCTCCTCTCTCTCAGGCTTTCGGCATCAGGATGAGGGCGTACGCGCCCGGGTACCCGAGCACGAAGTCGCGATTCCGCGGGACTTTCGCCCCTGTCACCTCTGGCGATGGCGAAGTGGCCTGAAGGTGTCAGCTCCGCCGACATGGACGCCGTCATGGGATGGAGCCTGGCGATCGTCGCCATCGCCCTGATCTTCGCCGTCACCGTCGTCAGCACCTCATTCATCACCCGCCCCAAGAAGTAGGCGGCCTCACGCCGCGGTCCCTACATCAGCGACGTCGGCGTCGTGACCGACACGGCGCGGGTGCATGCCGCCGCGTGGAAGCACGTCTTCGACGGCTTCCTGCGCGGGCGGTCCGCGCCGTTCGACGTCCGGGACGACTACCCGCGCCATGTGGACGGCAGGTCGCGGTCCGACGGCTGCGGGTGTTCCTGGCCTCCCGGGGGATCACGGCGCCCGAGGGCGGCCCCGGCGACGAGCACGGCGCGGCGACCGTGCGCGGGCTCGGCATGGCCAAGGACGCGCTGTTCGTCGAGCACGTCGCCCAGCACGGGGTGGCCGCGTTCCCCTCGACCGTCGCCCTCGTGCGCGAGCTGCGGCGGCGCGGCTGCCGTACGGCGGTGGTGTCGGCCAGCAGGCACTGCCGCCTGGTCGTCACATCGGCGGGCTTGATCGGCCTGTTCGACGTCGTGGTCGGCGGAGACGACGCGGCCCGGCTGGGCTTGCCGGGTAAGCCGGATCCGGCGCTGTTCCTGGAGGCCGCGCGCCGGTTGGAGGTGGCCGCGGGCGAGGCGGCGGTCGTGGAGGACGCGCTCCCAGGCGTCGAGGCGGGGCGCCGGGGCGGGTTCGGGCTGGTCGTCGGCTTGGACCGGGGCGGGTCGCAGGAGGCGGCGATGCGCGGGGCCGGAGCGGACGTCGTGGTCCGGGAGCGCGCAGCACGATCGTGGACGGCCCCTTGCCCAACCCTGACCCTCGCCGGGGTGTGGCGGCCAGGACCAGGGGTGCATGTAGAGGAACGTGGGTGCTCACAGCCGGTTCGACGCGTTCCGAGCCCTGGCGGACCGTCGCGGCCGTCCAGGGGTTCGGCTGCTCGACGCCCTCACCGAGGCCGCCGTGGCCGGACACGCATCCGCCGAGACCTGGGCTCCTGAAACGGCCAGGCGGTTCGGGCTGCCCGCGGCCTCGGCGTTCGGGCCGGCCACCTTCTACGCCGACCTGGCCGCCGCGCACGGCCGGCGCCACGTACGGGTCTGCACCGCGGCGGCCTGCTTCGCCGCTCGGGCGGGCGGGCACGTCAGCGAGGTCGAGCAGGCGCTGGGCGTCGCCACCGATCACGTCACCCCGGGCGGGGAGGTCTCCCTGCAGGGCGTCCGCTGCCTCGGCTACTGCTACGCCGGTCCGGCCTGCCTCGACGGCGACACGCCGTGCACGGGGGCGACGCTCGCCGAGCAGCTCTCCGGCCTGGCACTCCCCTGCGATCCGCCGATTCCCGCCACCGACGTCACCGGCGCTCCCGTCGTGCTGGCGGGCGTCGTCCAAGGTCAGGACGCCTGGCGGGCATGGCCCGCTGTCCTGCGCGCCGGGACGCCCGAGCGGGTTCTCGGCGAGGTGGCGGCCTCCGGGCTGCGCGGGCGCGGCGGAGCGGGGTTCCCCGTCGCCGCCAAATGGGCCGCCGCCGGACGTTCGCCCGGCACGGTGGTGGTCGCCAACGGCGACGAGGGCGATCCCGGCTCCTACGCCGACCGGCTGCTGATGGAGGCGGACCCGGGACGGGCGCTGGAGGGGCTCGCGCTGGCCTGCTTCGCCTGCGGAAGCAGCCGTGGCGTGGTGCTGGTCCGATCGGAGTACCCACGCGCGCTGGCCACCATGCGGACGGCGGTCGAGCAGGCCCGCGCCGACGGACATCTGGGACGGCGCGTCCACGGCACCGACGTCGATCTCGACATCGAGGTGGTCGAGGGGTCCGGCTCCTACGTGGCCGGTGAGGAGACCGCCCTCATCTCAGGACTCGAAGGCGAGCGCGGCTGCGCCCGGCCGCGCCCGCCGTACCCGACACAGCACGGCCTGTGGGACGCCCCCACCGTCGTGAACAACGTCGAGACGCTGGCCGCGATCCCCTGGATCGTCGAGCACGGCGGGAACGCCTACGCCGCGCGCGGCACACCGTCGGAGACCGGCACCAAGCTCGTCTGCCTGTCCGAGCGCTTCGCCCGGCCCGGCTGTTACGAGGTCGAGGTCGGCACGCCCGTGCTCAGGATCGTCGAGGAGCTCGGCGGCGGCCTGCGCGAGGGCTCGGACCTGACCGTCGTCCAGGTCGGCGGCCCTCTCGGAGGCTTCCTCGCCGCCGACCAGCTCGACGTGCCGCTGTCGGAGACGGATCTGGCCGCGCGCGGGGCGGCGCTCGGACACGCCGGGCTGGTCGCCTTCGACCAGCGGATCGACCCCGCGGACGTGCTGCGCCACGTGTGGGAGTTCGCCGCCGCCGAGAGCTGCGGGGTCTGCTCGCCGTGCCGCGTCGGGTCCCGCCGCGGCCTGGAGATCGTCCGGGCCGGGCAGCCGGGCGCGGAGTACGAGCGGCTGCTCCGCGTCATGGGTGAGGCCAGTCTGTGCGCCTTCGGGCGGCGCGTCCCGGCGGCCGTGCACAGCCTCGTCCGCGCCTTCGGCGACCGGCTCGCGGGGTGGGACGGGTGAGGGTGCGCGTCGGCGGAACGACCGCGCACGTGGCCGAGGGCGCCTCGGTCCTCGACGCCGTGCGCGCGGCCGGGATCGGCCTGCCCACCCTGTGAAATACGACGGCCGGCTGCTGATCGTCGTATTCGAAGACGGCCATGTTCCGGCCGATCTCCCCCAACCCGCCGAGCGCGACGATGCGCAGGCCACCGTAAGGC
>NZ_JBSFGJ010000409.1:0-8400 GCF_053596515.1 Nonomuraea sp. NPDC001684 | reverse complement strand
AGCAGCTCCAGGTGGCTGGGGACGCACTTGACGACGTCCACCCGGTGGTGGGTCAGGTAGTCGGCGAACGCGGCCGGGTCCATCGCGGTCTCGCGTGGCACCAGGTGCACCGTCCCGCCGGTGGTCAGCGCGCCGAACACGCAGGTCAGACCGAAGTCGGCCGCGGGCGTGGAGACCACGGCGAACGAGCCGCCGGGCACACCGATGCGCGGCAGCATGCCGCCCAGGTAGTTCAGGACGCCGCCGTGCTCGGCGGCCACCGCCTTGGGCGTGCCGGTGGACCCCGACGTGAAGATCACGTGGTGCAGGTGCTCCGGCAGCACCTCGACCCGGGGCCGGGTGTCCGGCAGGGACGGCGGCCGGTCCAGCGTCAGCACCTGCCTGCCGTCCCCGATCAGGGGCGCGAACTCGCTCACCGTCACCACGGCGCGCACCCCGGCGGCCTCCAGCATCGCGGCGATCCGCGCCGCCGGGTACGCCGGGTCCATCGGCAGGTAGCCGCCGCCCGACTTCTGGATGCCGAACAACGCGCACGCCAGGTCCGCGCCCGGCTCCAGCAGCACGCCGACCGGCTCGTCGGCGCTCACCCCGGCTTCCAGCAGCCAGTGGGCGATCCGGTTGGCGGCCGCCTCCAGCTCCGCGTAGGTCAGGGCGCGGTCGGCCCCCACCACGGCCGGCGCGCCGGGGGTCTCGTCCACCCAGCGTTCGATCAGGTGGTGCACCGCCCCGGCGGGCGGCTCCGGCGGCGGCCCGCCGGCCAGCGCCGGGCCGGTCACCGGCTCCAGCGGCACCGCGCCCACCGGCGCGTCCAGGTCGGCGAGCAGCCCGTCGAGGAGAGCGGCGTACCAGCGGGTCAGCTTGGCCGCGGTGCCCGGTTCGAACAGGTCGGTCCGGTAGGCGAGCCCGCCGCGCAGCGGCGCGCCCGGCCCGTCGTCCACGACGTGCCAGCTCAGGTCGAACTTGGTGGTCAGCTCCGGCAGGTGGATCTCGGACGCCTCCAGGCCGGGCAGCTCCGCCCCGGCCACGCCGGGGACGTAGTTGAGCATCACCTGGAACAGTGGCGTGGCCGCCAGGTTCCGCTCCGGTCGCAGCCGGTCCACCACCCGGTCGAACGGCGTGCCCGCGTGCGCGAGCGCGCCCAGCGCGGACTCCCGCGCGCGGGCCAGCAGGTCGCGCCCGGTCGGGTCGCCGCCCACGTCGGTCCGCACGACCACGGTGTTGAGGAAGCAGCCCACCACGCCTTCGGTGTCCGGGTGGTCGCGGCCGGAGACCGGCACGCCGACCGCGATGTCCGCGCTCGCCGACAGCCGGGCCAGCAGCGCCTGCAACCCGGCCAGCAGCACGATGAACGGCGTGGACCGGTAGGCGGCGGCCACCGTCCTGATCCGCTCGCTCAGCTCCGCCGGGAGCTCCAGGTCCAGCGCGGCTCCGCCCGGGTCGGGCACCGCGGGGCGTGGCCGGTCGGTGGGCAGGTCGAGCACCGGCGGCAGGCCGTCCAGGCGCCCGGCCCACCAGTCCAGGTCGGCCGGGTCGGGGACCGGCGACACCTCGGCGTACTGCGCCGGGGGCGGGTCGAGCGGCGGGCGCAGGCCGAGGCGGGCGGCGTACAGGCCGGACAGCTCCGACAGCAGCAGCCCGCGCGTCCACGCGTCGGTGGCGATGTGGTGGAAGGTGAGGGAGAGCACGTGCTCGTCGTCGTCCCCAGGATCGCCGACGGCGAGCAGCACCGCCCGCATCGGCGGCTCCCGGTCCAGCGCGAACGGCGTCGCCAGGTGCCCGGCCAGCACGTCCTCGACCTCGGACCGGTCCACGCGCGCGGTGGAGACGGGCACCTCGGCGGCGTCCCGGACCACCATCACCGGCTCGGGGCCGGAGTCGTCGACCACGCCGCGCAGCACGTGGTGCCGTCCGGCCAGGTCACGCACCGCGTCCAGCAGCGCCTCCGCGCGCAGCGGGCCGCGCAGCCGCAGCGCCACCGGCACGTTGTAGGCGCTGCTGTCCGGTTCGAGCTGGGCCAGGAACCACAGCCTGGCCTGCACCCCGGACAGCGGCACCGGCCCGTCCGCCGGCGCGCGCCGCACGCGCGCCGCAGTGGCCGGACGGGGCAGCGCGGCGGCCAGGTCGGCCAGCACCGGGTGCTCGAACAGCAGCCGCACCGGCACCGCCGCGCCCAGCCGCTCCCGCAGCCGCCCGGCCACCCGGGTCGCCGCGAACGAGTGCCCGCCGAGGGCGAAGAAGTCGTCGTCCGCCCACACCTCGGCGAGTTCGAGCACGTCGGCCCAGACCTCGCCGACCAGGCGCTCGGCAGGTGTCCCGAGCGGCACCCGCACCGCGGGCCCCGCCTCGGGCACGGGCAGCGCCGCCCGGTCCACCTTGCCGTTCGGGGTGAGCGGCAACGCCTCCAGCACGCCGATCGCGGCCGGCACCATGTAGTCGGGCAGCCGCTCGCGCAGCGCCGAGCGCACCTGCGCCACGTCCACCGTCGCGGGCGTCACCCAGGCGGCCAGACGGCGCTCCAGGCCGTCGCCGACCGGCTGCACGTACGCCTCCGCGACCTGCGGCAGGGCCCGCAACGCCGCGGCGACCTCGCCCAGCTCGACGCGGAAGCCGCGCACCTTCACCTGGTCGTCGATCCGCCCCAGGAACTCGATCAGCCCGTCCCCGGTCACCCGGACCCGGTCGCCGGTGCGGTACCAGCCGCCGGTGAAACGCTCCGCGGTGAGGTCGGGGCGGCCCAGGTAGCCGCGGGCCACGCTCGGCCCGCCGATCCACAGCTCGCCGGGCACGCCGGGCGGCAACGCCCGTCCGGACGGGTCGGCCACCCGGCACACCACGTCGGCCAGCGGCCGGCCCAGCGGCGCCCGGCCCGGCCCCAGCTCGGCCAGGGCCTGGCCGGCGTCGCAGGCCAGCACCGACACCGTGGTCTCGGTGGGGCCGTAGTGGATCTGCACCTCCAGGTCCGGCCGCGCCGCCCGGACCCGCGCGACCAGGTCCGCCGGCACCGCCTCGCCGGCCAGGATCAGCAGCTTGGCGGGCAGGGCGGCCGTGCCGAGGAGTTCGAGCTGGCTGGGCACCATCTTGATCGCGTCCACCGGGTGCGCCGCCAGGCGGGCGGCGAACGCGGCCGGGTCGGTGGCCGTCTCGTGGTCGATCAGGTGGAGGGTGGCGCCCGTGGTCAGCGCGCACCACAGGTTCGTCATGCCCAGGTCGGCGGCGGCGGTGGAGACCAGCGCGAACGACGTCATCCCCGCGGGGACGACCTCGGCCACCGCGCCAAGGTAGTGCGTGATGTGCCGGTGCTCGACCGCGACGCCCTTCGGCCGTCCGGTCGAGCCCGAGGTGTAGATCACGTACGCCAGGTGCTCCGGCCGCACCGCCACGCCGGGACGCTCGCCGGACGCCTCCGCCGCGGCGGCGAGCTCGGCGCCGGTGAGCACGATCCGCGCTCCGGCGTCGGCCACCACCGCCTGGTTGCGCCGCTCCGGGTAGACCGGGTCGAGCGGCAGGTAGGCGGCGCCCGCCTTGAGCACGCCGAGCACGGCGACCACCAGCTCGGGCCGCCGCTCCAGCAGCACGCCGACCGGCTCCTGCGGCCGTACCCCGCTCTCCAGCAGCCAGTGGGCCACCTGGTTGGCGCGGCGGTCCAGCTCCGCGTAGCTGAGCGAGCCGACCGCGACCGCGTCGGGGCGGGCGTCGGCCATCCGCTCGACCAGCGTGTGCAGCGGCACGTCCACGGGCAGACCGGCGTCCGGGCCGCGCAGGTCGTCGCCGGCCGGCAGCCGCACCGGCGCGTCCGGGTCGGTGAGCATGCCGTCCAGCAGCTCCAGGTACCAGCCGGCCAGCCGGCGCACGGTGGCCTCGTCGAACAGGTCGGTGCGGAAGCGTAACTCGCCCGAGAAACGGGTGCCGTCGTCGCCGAGCTCCAGGTTCAGGTCGAACTTGGCGGTCGGCGCGGGCGGCGTCCCGGCCTCGACCGTCAGCCCCGGCAGCGACAGCGGCGCGCCGGTGTCGTAGACGTTGAGCATCACCTGGAACAGCGGTGTGACCGCGAGGTTCCGCTCCGGCTGCAACCGCTCCACGACCCGCTCGAACGGCGTGCCGGCGTGCGCGAACGCGTCCAGCGCCGCCGTGCGCGCCCGTGCCAGCAGCTCGGCGCCGGTCGGGTCGCCCGCGGTGTCGCCGCGCACCACCAGCGTGTTGATGAAACAGCCGACGACCCGCTCGGCGTCGGGGTGGTGGCGGCCCGCGTGCGGCACGCCGACGGCGATGTCGTCCACGCCGGACAGGCGGCTCAGCAACGCCTGCAACCCGGCCAGGAACACCATGAACGGCGACGTCCCGGCCACCGCGCGCACCTTGGCCGACAACGCCTCGGGCACCTCCACCGCGACCGCCGCCCCCTCCCACGTGGGGACGGCCGGGCGCGGGCGGGCGAGCGGCAGGTCGAGCACCGGCGGCAGGCCCGCCAGGTGGGCGGCCCACCAGTCGAGGTCGGCGTCGGGCCGCCCGGCCTCCCACGCGGCCACGTCCGCGTACTGCAGGGCCGGGGGAGCGGGGGGCGGCTCCAGGCCGAGGCGGGCGGCGTACAGGTGGGCGAGATCGTCCAGCAGGACGCGTTCCGACCAGGCGTCGGTGGCGATGTGGTGCAGGGTGAGCGCGAGCACGCACTCCTCGTCGCCGAGCCGGTAGAGCGTGGCCCGCAGGGGCGGCTCGGCGTCCAGCCGGAACGGCCGCCAGGCGTGGTCGGCCAGCTCCCGCTCCAGCTCCGCCGGGCCGGCGTTCACCATGTCGACCACGGGCACCGGCACGGCGGCGACGGGCCGCACGCGTCCGTCCTCGATGACGCCGCGCAGGATCCAGTGCCGCTCGGCCAGGTCCGCCACCGCGCCGGTGAGGGCGGCGACGTCCACCGGGCCGCGCAGCCGCAGCGTCAGCGGCACGTTGTAGGCGGGCGTGCCCGGTTCGAGCTGGGCCAGGAACCACAGCCGCTCCTGCGCCGGCGACAGCGGCATGTCCGCGGCCGACGTCGCCGGGATCCGGGGGACGGCGGCCTGCTCCTTCTGCTTCAGAGCGGCGGCGAGCCTGGAGCGGACGAGTTCGGCGATCCGGTCCTCACGTACCTCGGTCATCCCTCGTCCCCCTCCATCAGGTCGGCGGCCAGCAGTTCCTCCAGCGCGGCGGCGAAATCGGCCAGCACCGGCCGGTCGAACACCAACCGCACGGGCACGGTGACCTGCAACATCTCGCGCAGGCGGGCGGCCACCCTGGTCGCGGCGAACGAGGCTCCGCCGAGGGCGAAGAAGTCGTCGCCGGCCCAGACCTCGGGCCGTTCGAGCACCTCGGCCCAGACGGCGGCCACCAGGAGCTCGGCCTCGGTGGCCGGCTCGACCCGCGCCGGGGCCGGGCCGGTGTCCGGCTCGGGCAGCGCGTGGCGGTCCACCTTGCCGCTGGGCAGCGTGGGCAGGGCCGGCAGCGCGACCCAGCGGCGCGGCACCATGTGGCCGGGCAGCCGGGACCGGGCGTGCCGCTCGACCGCGGCCAGGTCCGCCGTCTCCGGCGCGACGTAGCCGACCAGGTGGGCCTGCGCGTCCGTGCCCGCCACGGTCACCGCGGCCTCGGCGACCTCGCGCAGCACGGCCTCGACCTCGCCCAGCTCGATCCGGTAACCGCGGACCTTCACCTGGTGGTCGCGGCGGCCGTGGAACTCCAGCGTCCCGTCCGGCCGCCGGCGCGCCAGGTCGCCGGTGCGGTAGCAGCGGCCGTCCGGCGTGAACGGGTCGGCCACGAAGGCGGCCGCGGTGAGGTCCGGACGGCCCCGGTACCCGCGGGCCACCCCGGCGCCGCCCAGCAGCAGCTCGCCGACCGCGCCGGGCGGCACCAGCCGCAGCCGCGCGTCGACCACGTACGCCCGCTCGCCCGGCATCGGCGACCCGATCGGCACCCGGTCGCCCTCGTGCGCGCGCACCCGGTGCAGCATGGAGGTGACGGTGGTCTCGGTGGGCCCGTAGGCGTTCCACAACTCGCCGACGCGCAGCAGGATCTGCTCGGCCAGCGCCGGGTCCAGAGCCTCCCCGCCGGCGACGGCGCGCAGCGCGGGGTCACCCGCCCAGCCCGCCGCGATCAGCATCCGGTACGCGGTCGGCACCAGGTCGATCACCGTGGCCGCGCTCGTGGTGATCAGCTCCGCCAGCGCGTGCCCGTCGGTGGCCGTGGCCCTGTCCACCACCACCGACGTGCCGCCGGCGGCCAGGACGCTCCACAGCTCGGAGGCGGAGACGTCGAAGCTCAGCGGCGCGACCGCGGGCTGCACGTCGGCCGGGCCGAGGCGGAGCGTCGAGATCATCCCGGCCACGAGGGCGGCCAGGGCGCCGTGGGTGACCTCGACCCCCTTGGGGGCGCCGGTGGAGCCGGAGGTGTAGGTGACGTACGCCAGGTCCTCGGCGCGCACCTCGGGAAGGTCCGCGCGGGAGCCCGTCGCGAGCCGGTCCACGTCGAGCGTCACCGGCCCGTCCTCGCCGGGCGCCGTCTCCAGGGGCGTCCCGCCGCGGGTGAGGACCACGCGGGCGCCGGCGTCCGCGGCCAGCAGGCGCAGCCGCTCGGCCGGGTGTTCCGGGTCCAGCGGCAGGTACGCCGCCCCCGCCCGCCACACGCCCAGCAGCGCCGCGGGCAACATCTCGTCCCGCGGCACGTGCACGCCGACCACGTCGCCGCGCGACACCCCGTGCGCCAGCAGCCCGGCCGCGATCCGGTCGGCGCGGTCGTTCAGCTCGGCGTGGCTCAGGGCGACGCCGTCCGGGCCGACCACCGCCGTGCCCGCCGCGCCACCCGCGTTCGCCGCGAGCGACAGCGGCACCGGGGGCAGGTCGTCCGGCAGCAGGGGGCCGGCCGCGCGGGCCAGCAGCGTGGCGCGTTCGTCCGGGGTGACCGGCTCGAACGTGGCGATCGCCAGGTCCGGCTCGGCCACCACGCGCCGCAGCAGCCACAGCAGCCGGTCCAGGTACGCCCCGGCCGCCTCCCGGCCGAGCAGCGCGACCGCGTACTCCAGGTGCAGCTCGGCGCCGGCGGCCGTGCGGTTGACGAGCACGCTGAACTCGTGCACCGCCGCGCCCGGGCCGACCTCGGTCAGCAGTTCCAGGCATCCGGCGCGCACCGGCACCTCGGCGTGCTGCATGGCCAGCAGCACCGGGGCGCGGGGCACGTCCGCGGGCGGGACCTCCTGGTGTACCAGCGCCCGCGTGGCGGCCTGCCCGGCCTGCCGGACCAGGTCGCGGAAGGTCGGCGCGGCGTCCGGCCGCAGCCGCACCGGCACCGTGTCGATCAGCGGCCCGACGACCCGGGCCAGCTCCGGCCGGGCGCGCCGCGCCGCGACCATGCCGACCAGCGTGTCCGGCTCCCCGGCGGCCAGGGCGAGCGCGGCCAGGTACACGGCGTACGGGGTCGCGCCGCACGCGCGGGCCAGCGCGGCCACGCCGTCCGTGAACTCCTCGGTGAGCGGCCTGATCACCCGGCATGTCGTCAGGTCGCCGGGCGGCGGCCCCGCCACCGGCGCCCCCGCCAGCTCGTCGCGCCAGAACGCGCGCAGCCGCGCGAGGTCGGGCCGGTCCTCCTGCTCGCGCACCGCCACGTCGCCGAGCTGCACCGCCGGCTCGGGGACGGTCTCGCCCGCCAGCTCGGCGGCCAGCTCGTCCATCAGCACGCCGGTCGAACCGCCGTCGAAGGAGATGTGGTCCGTCACGAGCACCAGCTCGGCCACGCCCTCTCCGACGGGGCACAGGCTCGCGCGCAGCAACGGCACCTCGGTCGTCACGTCGAACACGTGCTCCACCGCCGCCCGGGCCACCTTGACCGGGTCCGCGCCCGCCGGATGCTCGACCAGGGGAACGGCGACGGGCGGGTGCACGACCGCGTACGGGACGCCGTCCTCGCCGACGGAGATCGTGCTGCGCAGGGCCTCGTGCCGGCGCAGGACCGCGTCCAGCGCCCGGCGCAGCGGCGCGCTCCCGCTCAGGTCGCGCACGCGCAGCCGGATCGACACGGTGGTGACCGGGCTGTGCGGGTGGAGCTGGCGCAACGTCCAGAACTCGCGCTGCGCGGCGGTGAGCGGGTGCCGGGTCCGGCCGGTCCGCCGCACCGGAGCCGATCCCGGCTCGCGCAGGCGCGCCGCCAGCCCGGCCGCGGTCGGCTCGGTCAGGAACGTCGCCAGCGGCACGGTGTGCCCGAGCCGCCGGGACAGCTCGGTCACCACCCGGGCGGCGGCCAGCGAGTGCCCGCCCAGGTCGGCGAACCGGTCGTGCACGCCCACCTCCGGCAGGGTCAACTCGCTGGTGGGGGCCGACGTGGCCGAGCCCGGCGTGCTGCGGCCCACCACGCTGGTGCCCACGCTCGTCGTCAACCCGGCTG
>NZ_JBSFGJ010000408.1:0-8421 GCF_053596515.1 Nonomuraea sp. NPDC001684 | reverse complement strand
GCCTGGCCCAGTCGGTGGACCGGGTCATCGGCCTGGCCACCATCGGCACGGTGACCTGGCTGATCATCCAGGCGACGTACGCGCTGACGGACGTCGTGCTCGACCGGCTGGTGCTCGTCGAGGGCGAGCGCAACCGCCGGGCGCGGCGGATCAGGACGCAGATCGCGCTGGTGCGCCGTATCGCCGCCGCGGTCATCATCGTCATCGCGCTCGGCGCCATGCTGTTCTCCTTCCCGCAGGTGCGGGCGCTCGGCGCCGGGCTGCTGGCCTCGGCCGGCATCGCCGGCGCCATCGTCGGCATCGCGGCCCAGCCGACCATCGGCAACATGCTGGCCGGGCTGCAACTGGCCTTCAGCGACGCGCTGCGGCTGGACGACGTCGTCGTGGTGGAGAAGGAGTGGGGCAGGATCGAGGAGCTCACGCTCACGTACGTGGTGCTGCGCCTGTGGGACGAGCGGCGGCTGGTGCTGCCCGTCTCCTACTTCACCCAGAACCCGTTCGAGAACTGGACCAGGCACGGCAGCCGGGTGCTCGCCGTGGTGTTCCTGCGGGTCGACTGGGCGGTGCCGGTGCCCAAACTGCGCGACGCCCTGTACGAGTTCCTTCAGGGCAACCCGCTGTGGGACCAGAAGGACTGGACGCTCCAGGTCACCGACGTGCTGCCCAACGGCCTGGTCGAGCTGCGCGCCCTGATGAGCGCCGCCGACTCGCCGTCCTCCTGGGACCTGAAGTGCGACGTCCGCGAATTCCTCGTCAATTTCGTCCGCGACAACTACCCGGACGCCCTTCCCCGGTTCCGCGTCGAGGCCCCTGAAACGCGCGCCGGGGTGGCCTGGACCAACGACCGGGACCGCGACCGGCGATAAATGCGTGGCATTTCCGGCGGCCCCCGGTCTACCGTTGATCTCGTTCCGGAACGACATTCACGGAGAACGACGAGAAAGGCGGCGGCCATGTGCGGACCTCGACTCTACAGGCCGTCCGGCAACCGGCCTGAGCTGCGGCCAAGGCTTTCCCGGTGATTCCACGGAGAATCGACCAGGAAAGCCGTCCCGGGCCTCCGCCGGGGCGGCTTCGTTGATTTTCAGGACCGAGTGTGGGGCAGTTTGGTCAGCCCGCCTGCCTTGGGAGCAGGAGCACCGCAGGTTCGAATCCTGCCACTCGGACGTACGGCCCTGAAAGAAAAGGGCCGTGGGCTTCGGCCTGGCCGACGGGAATGGCGCCCCCCGGCCGGACACGAGCCCCCGCCCCCGGGTCCGGCCTGCGCCGGGCCGGCCCGGGGCCCACCCTTCCTCAGCCGCCCGGTGAGCAGGCCACCCGGAACAGCAGCTCCTCCCGGCCGGGCCGGCAGACGAGCTGCAGCCCGACCGGCAGGCCGTCCACCGAGCCGGCCGGCACGGTCAGCGCGGGCAGGCCGAGCACGTTCCACGGGCTGGTCAGGGCCAGCAGCGCGGCCCGGACGGCGACGGCCCGCCCGTCCAGCTCGGTCTGGCGCTGCTCCAGCGGCGGCGCGACGAGCGGCACGGCCGGCAGCGCCAGCACGTCGTGCTCGTCGAACAGCGACTCCGCCGCGGCGGCCAGCGCGGGCCGCTCGTCCAGGGCCTTGACGTAGGCCCAGGCGGGCAGGTCCATGGCCGCGCGCAGCCGGTCGAGCACCTCGGGGTCGAACAGCTCGGGCGCCCTGGCCATCCGGTCGGCGTGCACGGCGGACGCCTCCGCGCCCTGCACCGTCGCGTACGTCTCCCGCAGCCCCTCGGCCAGCTCCCCGGGCAGCCGGACCTCCTTCAGCCCCGCGCCCGCCGCCGCCCGCGCGACCGCCACGACACGCGGATCGCAGGGCGACAGGACGGCGGGGTCCAGCCACCCCACCCGCACCGCCGCCGCCTCACCGGCGCTGTCCCGGGCGGGCGGCGGCCCGCCGGTCGCGAGCTGCCGGTAGGCGATCAGGCAGTCCAGCGGGCCGGCGGCCAGCACGCCGACGTGGTCGAACGTCCGGGACAGGGGGAACACCCCGGCGGCCGGGATCGCGTCGTAGGCGGGCTTGAACCCGGCGATCCCGCACAGGGCGGCCGGGATGCGCACCGACCCGCCCGTGTCGGTGCCGATCGCCAGGGGCACCATGCCCGCGGCCACGGCCGCCGCGCTGCCGCCGCTCGACCCGCCGGACATGCGCGCGGGGTCGCGCGGGTTGCGCGAGGGACCGTTGGCCGAGCGGTCGCCGGTGGGGCCGTACGCGAACTCGTGCGTCGTGGTCTTGCCGACGATCACCGCCCCGGCCTGGCGCAGCAGCGTCACGCAGGCGGCGTCGGACTCGGCGACGTGGCCGGCGAAGTGCCGCGACCCCATCGTGCAGGGCAGCCCCGCGACGTCGATGAGGTCCTTCACGGCGACCGGCACGCCGTGCAGCGGGCCCCGGTCGGCGCCCGCGGCCAGCTCCTGGTCCGCCCGCCGGGCGGCGGCCGCCGCGCCCACCGGGTCCACGGTGACGAAGGCGCCGAGCGCGGGATCCAGGGTGACGGCCGCGTCGAGCGCCAGCCGGGCCAGCTCGGCGGCGGTGGTCCGGCTGGCGCGCAGGTCACGGGCCAGGTCGGTGACGGAACGGCCGGTGAAGGGGCCGGGCGGTGTGGGCGGCATGAGGTCCTCTCCGGACGGTTCACGGCGACCCCGCCGTGAACGGACGGGCGTCCGGAGCAGACTACGCGTCCCGGCCCGCCGACCGGCGTTCCAAGGGCGCGGCGGCGCTTCCCGAGTGGCCGGAGAAGGCCGGACTTCTGGCGGCCTGGCGGGGTTTCCGGAGTGGCCGGAGAAGGCCGGACTTCGCCGGGGTGGCACCGGAAAGCGCCGAGTCCTTTCCTGGCGTGGCGTTACACGGCGGTACGGAGGCGATTACGTACAGTGAGCAGCGATGTCACTTCGTGATCCAGGGGGATTCATGAAAGCCAACCTCATCGTCGCCGGCGGCTTCGCCGTCGCCGCGCTGTTCGGCATGGCGGGGGCGGCCAACGCCAACGTCCACCACGAGAAGTGCGACCTGAGCACGTCCGACGACTCGACCGCGCTCCGCATCACGCCGTGGGGCGTGTCCGCCGGACACCGTGACGCCGACGCCTGCGAGCACCACAGGGACTACTACGGGCGTCCCCACGACGGCTACAACTGGGGTTACTGGCCGGGCCGCGGCTACTGGCCGGGCGGCTGGGCGTACGGCCTGGGCGTGGGCGCCGGCATCTGAGGTCGCATCACCTGAGCCCGGGCCGCGCCGTGCGTGGCCCGGGATCCTGCGTTGCCGGGCGCCCGCGGCGCCCGGCGCTCCACCCCCCGCCGCCGACCGGCCGAGCCCCGGACCCGTGCGCCCACGCGATGAGCACACTCGCGGGCCGCCGGAGCCGATCAGGACCGCCGCCGCCCGGTACGCGGCCGGCCCCGGGCAGAGGGACCGGCCCGCCCGGGCCCTAACGGTCGACGATCTCGTTCTTGCCGATGACCACGACCCCGCCGCGGGTCAGCGCGAAGCGGGTGCGGTCGTAGTCGAGGTCGAAGCCGATGCGCGCGCCGTCGGGGATCACCACGTTCTTGTCGATGATCGCCTTGCGCACGATCGCGCCCCGGCCCACCTTGACGTTCTCCATCAGCACGGAGTCCTCCACCAGCGAGTGCGAGTGGAGCACGACCTTCGGCGACAGGATCGAGCGCATCGCCATGCCGCCCGAGACGATCACGCCGGGGGAGACCAGCGAGTCGATCGCCCGGCCCACCCGGTCGCCGTCGTTGTGCACGAACTTGGCCGGGGGCAGCGGGTCGTGCCCGGTGAAGATCGGCCACTTGTCGTTGTACAGGTTGAAGATCGGGTGGGCGGAGATGAGGTCCATGTGGGCCTCGTAGTAGGCGTCGAGGGTCCCCACGTCGCGCCAGTAGCCGCGGTCGCGCTCGCTGGAGCCGGGCACGATGTTGTTCTTGAAGTCGTAGACGTCCGCGCCGCCGGACTTGACCAGCATCGGGATGATGTTGCCGCCCAGGTCGTGCTTGCTGGTCGGGTCGAGCGCGTCCTCGCGCAGCGCGTCGATCATGGCCTGGGTCTTGAAGACGTAGTTGCCCATCGAGGCGTAGACCTCGTCGGGGGAGTCGGCCAGGCCCACGGCGTCCTTCGGCTTCTCCCTGAAGGCCACGATGCGGCGGCCCTCGGGATCGGTCTCGATCACGCCGAACTGGTCGGCCAGCGACAGCGGCTGGCGGATCGCCGCCACCGTCACGTCCGCGCCCGAGTCCTCGTGCTGCTCGACCATCTGCCGCGGATCCATGCGGTAGATGTGGTCGGCGCCGAACACGATCACGTGCTCGGGCATCTCGTCGTAGATCAGGTTCAGGTTCTGGAACAGCGCGTCCGCAGAACCGGAGAACCAGCGCGGCCCGAGCCGCTGCTGGGCGGGCACGGGCGTCACGTAGTTGCCCAGCATCGCCGACAGCCGCCAGGTACGGGAGACGTGCCTGTCGAGGCTGTGGTTCTTGTACTGGGTCAACACCACGATCTTCAGGAAGCCGCCGTTCGCGAGGTTCGACAGCACGAAGTCGATCAGCCGATACATCCCCCCGAACGGCACCGCCGGTTTGGCCCGATCCGCCGTGAGCGGCATGAGCCTCTTGCCCTCTCCACCTGCCAGCACAACCGCAAGCACCCTCCGGGACCTCATGTCCAGGACGCTACCCGTAAATGGCCGATCTATCGACGAAACCGCGCACTGGGCTGTGCCGCCGTGTCCTGACTTATCCGCGTTGAGCAGGGGCCGGACTTACCGACATTGGGCTGTATCGATGTGTTCCCTATGCTTGCGACGGTTCACAAGTGCGGTGCCGGAGTTGATGGTCGGCGCAAAACATGCCGCTCGCTGGAGGGCGCCGGGCCCGGCGCGTCGTAAGGTCGTGGGCATGCGTGTTGATCTGCTCAGCAGGGAGTACCCGCCGGACGTCTACGGCGGCGCCGGGGTGCACATGGAGTACCTGGCCAGGGAGCTGCGCAAGCTGGCCGACGTCCGGGTGCGCTGCTTCGGGGCCGATCGCGAGGAGCCCGGCGTGTCGGCCTACCGGGTGCCCGGCGGCCTGGAGCGGGCCAACGCCGCCCTCCAGGTGCTCGGCGTCGACCTGGAGATGGCCGCCGCCTGCGAGGGCGCGGACGTCGTCCACTCCCATACCTGGTACGCCAACTTCGCCGGGCATGTCGCCAAGATGCTCCACGGCGTGCCGCACGTCGTCACCACCCACAGCCTGGAGCCGCTGCGCCCGTGGAAGGCCGAGCAGCTGGGCGGCGGCTACACGGTCTCGTCGTGGGCCGAGCGCACCGCCCTGGCCGCCGCCGACGCGGTGATCGCGGTCAGCGAGGGCATGCGCCGCGACGTGCTGGCCGCCTACCCCGAGATCCCGCCCGGCCGGGTCACCGTCATCCACAACGGCATCGACACCGCCCAGTACGCCCCCGACCCCGGCCTCGACGTGCTGAAGAAGCACGGCGTCGACCCCGACCGGCCCTACGTGATCTTCGTCGGCCGCATCACCCGGCAGAAGGGCCTGGTGCACCTCCTGCACGCCGCCCGCTCCTTCGACCCGGCGGCCCAGCTCGTCCTGTGCGCGGGCGCGCCGGACACGCCGGAGATCGCCGCTGAGGTGACCGGGCTGGTGCGCGGCCTCGACCGCGACGGCGTGCTGTGGATCTCGGAGATGCTGCCCAAGCCGGAGGTCATCCAGCTCCTCACGCACGCCTCGGTCTTCGTCTGCCCGTCGGTCTACGAGCCGATGGGCATCGTCAACCTGGAGGCCATGGCCTGCGAGACGCCCGTGGTGGCCACCGCGACCGGCGGCATCCCCGAGGTCGTCGCCGACGGCGAGACGGGCCTGCTGGTGCCGATCGACCAGGGCCCCGACGGCACCCCGCACGATCCCGAGGCGTTCGCCGCCGACCTGGCCGAGCGGGTCAACGCGCTGCTGGCCGACCCGGCGCGGGCCGCCGAGATGGGCCGCGCCGGGCGGGCCAGGGCCGTCGAGCACTTCTCCTGGGAGCGCATCGCCCGGCGCACCCTCGACCTCTACGCCTCGCTGCGCCGGGACTGAACGTATTGAGCTGGGACCTGGAGACCCCCGAGGGCGGATGCCTGAGCGTCAACGCCTGGAACTGGCGTCCGACCCTGTCCCTGCTGGAGGAGGCCCGGGTGCTCGACCCCGAGACCGCGTGCCTGCTCGGCTTCAACGGCCGCATGACGCTCACCGGCGCCGACGCGGGCCGCATCGCGGCCTTCCTCGACGACTACCTGGGCGGCCTGCCCGAGCACGGACGGGTCCGGCTCGACGGCGAGGTGACCGAGGAGCCCGACGACCACCGCCTCCACCGCGACGACCTGGCGCTCAACTACTCGGCCACCGCCTCCTGGCTGCGCGACCTGCGCGACTTCTGCCGGGCGGCCCCCAACGGCTTCACCTGCATGTAGGGGTGGCGACGGGTCAGCGGGTGAGCCAGAGGGCGGGCCTGGTCAGCTCGCCCTCGGGGCCGGTCCAGCCCGCCGCGTACACCTCGGTCGTGCCGGGGCGGCGGGCCAGGGCGGTGACCGTGCCGCGCACGGTCGTCGTCGTCCAGCGGCCGGCCGCGTAGTGGTGCAGCCGGGAGCGGGTCGAGTCGAGCACCCACAGGCCCGCCCGGCCGTCGGGCTCGGCCTCGGTGAAGGCCGCGCCCTCCGGGCCCCAGCGGCACCGCCAGGCCGAGCCGTCCCAGTGCAGCGCCAGCGGGCGGCGGCGTTCCAGGGGCTCGCCCTGCTCGTCGTACTCGTCGGGCGGGAACCAGGACACCCCGCCGACCACCCACACGTCGTCCGGCCCGAGCACGGCCACGTCGCCGAGCTCCGTGCGGGCCGGCCGCGCGCCCTCGGGCGCGCCCGGCTCGGGCAGGTGCACCGCCTGCCACGCGACGCCGTTCCAGCGGGCGGCGGGGTCGTGCGCGGTCCGGCCGACCGTCCACACGTCCGCGCCCTCGCCGCCGAGGGCCCGCGCCGGGGCGGGCAGCCGGTACGCGCGCCAGGCCGAGCCGTCCCAGCGCAGCGCGTCGCGCCCGGACACGGCCCACGGGCCGCTCGCCGCGGTGCCGTGCAGGCCGATGGCCGAGGCGCGCTCCTTGAGCGGCGTGGAGGCGCTCACGGCGCCGTCCGTGACGCCGGCGACCAGGCCGGGACGTTCGTCGTCGCCGGTCCCGAAGGCCCACGCCCGCTCGCCCGAGACCGCCCCGACCGCGGCGACCGTCATCCGGGACGGCAGCGCGTACGTGCGCCAGCGCGCGCCGTCCCACCGGCTCAGCCCGCCGGACGTGGTCTCCATCCCGGCGGACGTCTCGCGCTGGACGGAACGCACCGCCCACACCGCCCCGTCGGGGGCGACCGCCAGCCGGTCGAGCGTGCCGTGCCCGTCGCCCGCCGGGACCGTCCGCCACGGCGACCGTACGGGCTCGGCGCGCAGGTCGTCGCCGCCGGGCCGGGGGCAGCGGGCCTGGACCGTGAGGCTCACCGCCGGAGCGGACGGGACGTCCCGCCCGGGAGGCCCGGCGCAGGCCGGGAGCGCCAGCAGCACGCCGAGACCGGCCACGCGGGCACGTACGGAACGCCGCACCTCGCCCCCTTCGTGATCATCGGCAGAATACGCTCACCCTGCCCAGGAGACCACGCGTGACGCCGATCAGCCCTGCGAAATGTAGTGGAGGATGACGTTGTGCACGTGGTGGGCCTTGTTGTCGCCGCGGAAGTCCACCTCGTAGGTGTGCGTGCCGACGTGGATGGCGATGGCGCCGGAGGAGAAGAACCCGCCGGCCAGCGACTTGTTGCTCACGACGCTCACCGCCGAGATCTTGGCGTAGGGGATGCTGGTGATCGCGATCCGCTTGCCCACGAACGACTTGTCCTGCACGATCACCCGCCGGTCCGTGAGCCCCAGGAACCCGGTGCCCGCCCCGATCGCGTCGTAGACGGCGATGATCTGCTCGCCGGGGAGCAGGCCGCTCTCGATCTGCTTGAACTGCTCTTTGCGGTCGTAGGGGATGTCAGCCATGCCCGGCCAACGAACGGGACGTGCCCCCGCGTTCCGCGCCGGGCTCAGGGGCCCGCCGGATGGGCGGAGGGATCGTGCGGGAGGTCGAGCAGGCAACCGCACGTGCCGGGCGGCCGTGGCAGCCCGAACAGCGCGCGGACCTGGGCCGGAGCGGGTGGCGCGGGGCGGAGGAGGCGGGTCATGAGACGGGTCAGGAGACGGCGGATCATGCTTCCCAGCGTCGCGGTGACGCCTGCGCCCGGTCCAACACCGAAATATCGCGATTGACGCGCTTTTGTGGTTAATGTGGCGTCGTGGATCTGCACCCCCGGCTGCTGCGCGTCTTCGTCGCCGTCGCCGAGGAGCTGC